>JARKPC010000250.1 GCA_029975435.1 Propionivibrio sp.
AATCCAGGACATGACCGGATCCTATTTCGTTTGTTCAGACGCCATTCAGGGGAAGTTCGCGAAA
Source organism: Propionivibrio sp. (assembly GCA_029975435.1). GTDB lineage: Bacteria > Pseudomonadota > Gammaproteobacteria > Burkholderiales > Rhodocyclaceae > Propionivibrio. The sequence goes on from JARKPC010000250.1 coordinate 65, forward strand.
CAAATCGACGTCACTATGGACGATGGCAATACTGATAAAGGATCGGTACGCGTGATGGCAAGTGGCTACACAGGGGAAGCGAAGGAAGCGGTTGCAACGAAAGATATTGTCGACTCCACGACTGATACCGTTTGCGCCTCGTTCTAGCTAAAAGATTCGGGCCGCCGGCGACACTAAGCCGGCGTCAGCTTCGCATACTCCAGTGCCAGCCATTTCATTCCCTGTGCGCCGAAGTTGACCTGAACGCGCGCGTCTCCCCCCCGCCCCTCGGCGGCGACGATGACGCCGAGGCCAAACTTGGCGTGCTGGACGTTCTGGCCGACACGAAAGCCGCCGGCCTCGTTCTGCTGATGTAGCCCGGAAGCGCCCCCCGCCTCCCGCCTTGGTAAAGACGGCTGCGTCACATAGGCCGGGGTATGCCCGACCTTGCGCAGCAGTTCTTCCGGCAGTTCTTCCAGGAACGCCGAAGGCACGCAATACCGTGTTTGCCCATGAAGCATGCGGGTCTGTGCGTGCGTCAGGTAGAGCCTTTTCCTCGCCCGCGTCACCGCCACGTACATCAACCGCCGCTCTTCTTCGAGTCCGTCGCGCTCCTGCGCGGCGTTCTCGTGCGGAAACAGGCCGTGTTCCAGACCTGTGATGAAAACGACGTCAAACTCCAACCCCTTGGCAGCGTGAATCGTCATCAGCTGCACGGCGTCCTGCCCCTCGCCAGCCTGATGCTCGCCCGCTTCCAGCGAGGCGTGCGCGAGGAACGAGGCGACCGGATTGGCCGACAATTCGGGGGGCGTATCCGCCTCTTCCTGCACGAAACTGGTCGCGGCGTTGATCAACTCATCGAGGTTCTCCAGGCGCTCACGCCCTTCCTTCTCGGAGAGGTAGTGCTGGCGCAAGCCGCTTTTCTCGATCAGATGCTCGATGATCTCGGGCAGCGGCAGATTTTCGGTTTCGCTGCGCAAGGTCTCGATCAGCCGGATGAAATTGCCGACCGCCGCGCCGGCCTTGCCGGAAAGGCTGGCGGCGGCGTTGTAGAGGCTGGAATTGGCGCGATGCGCGGCCTCCTGCAGAGCTTCGATGCTGCGACTGCCGATTCCGCGTGTCGGGAAATTGACGACGCGGGAAAACGCCGTGTCGTCGTCCGGATTGGCAAGAAGACGCAGATAGGCCAGCGCATGCTTGACTTCCTGCCGGTCGAAGAAGCGCAGACCGCCGTACACGCGATACGGGACGCTGGCAGTGAACAACTGGTGCTCGAGCACCCGCGACTGCGCATTCGAGCGGTAGAGCAGCGCGATCTGGGTGCGCGGCACGCCGTCGCGCACGAGTTCGCGCACCTCGTCGACGACGAAGCGCGCCTCATCGAGGTCGGAGAACCCTTCAAACACGCGGATCGGTTCGCCGGCGCCGGCGTCGGTCCACAGGTTCTTGCCGAGACGGCCGCGGTTGTTCTTGATCAGCGCATTGGCGGCATCGAGGATATTGCCGTGCGAACGATAGTTCTGCTCCAGCCGGATGACATTTTTGACGGAAAATTCGCGCTCAAGATCGCGCATGTTGCCGACCTCGGCGCCACGGAAGGCGTAGATCGACTGGTCGTCGTCCCCCACCGCAAACAGACAGGCGCCATCGGCCCGCGGCGCAGCACCGTCGTGTCCGGCGAGAAGCTTCAGCCAGGCGTACTGCAGGCGGTTGGTGTCCTGGAACTCGTCAACGAGGATGTGCCGGAACCGCTCCTGATAATGCCGGCGCAAAGGTTCATTGCGCACCAGCAATTCATAGGTGCGCAGCAACAGTTCGGCGAAATCGACGACGCCCTCACGCTGACACTGCGCGTCGTATTCGGCATAGAGCTCGACACGCCGTGCCGTGTAATCGTCATACACCTCGGCCTGTGCGGCACGGATTCCCTGCTCCTTGTGCGCATTGATGAAATGCGCCAGTTCGCGCGGCGGGAGTTTCTCCTCGTCGACATTGAGATTTTTCATCAGCCGTTTGATTGCCGATAACTGATCGGCCGAATCGAGGATCTGGAACAGCGCCGGCAAGCCGGCCTCGCGGTGATGCGCACGCAGCAGGCGGTTGCACAGGCCGTGAAAGGTGCCGATCCACATGCCGCGCGTGTTGATCGGCAGCATCGCCGAGAGCCGCGCCAGCATTTCCTTTGCCGCCTTGTTGGTGAAGGTGACGGCGAGGATGCCGTGCGGCCCGACCTGCCCGGTCGAAATCAACCAGGCGATGCGTGTCGTCAGCACCCGTGTCTTGCCGCTGCCGGCCCCGGCGAGGATCAGGGCGTGCTGCGGCGGCAAAGTCACGGCGGCAAGTTGTTCGGGATTCAGATTGGCAAGAAGGTCGGACATGGGGTGGAGTCTCGGAGGGGCAGGCGAGATTATACCGAGCCCCACCACAACGACAGGAGACAGACAGCGGCGCATGTAAAAATCAGCCGATTCCATCGACAAATCATCTGCTTACAAATGTCTATCGCAAGTTACAAATTGACCGCCGACGCCATTCGGCAGTACGATTGCAAGCTTGATCAACTGCGATTGGAAATGAAGCCATGAATGCCCCCCAATTCAAGCCGGGCGTAGTTGCCGGCGACGATTTGCAAGCCCTTTTCGCCTTCGCCAAGGCCAACAAGTTCGCCCTGCCGGCGGTTAACGTCATCAACACCAGCACGGTCAACGCCGTGATGGAAACCGCCGCCGAGATCAAGTCGCCGGCGATCATCCAGTTCTCCAACGGCGGCGCCCAGTTCTACGCCGGCAAGGCGCTGAACAACGACGCGCAGCGCGCCTGCATCGCCGGCGCCATCTCCGGCGCCCAACACGTCCACGCGCTGGCCGAAATGTACGGTGCCAGCGTCGTTCTGCACACCGACCACGCGGCCAAGAAGCTGCTGCCCTGGATCGACGGCCTGCTCGACGCCGGCGAGAAGTTCTACAAGGCC
>JARKPC010000254.1 GCA_029975435.1 Propionivibrio sp.
GACCGGCATGAAGTTGTAGCAGATCACCTTGATGCCGACGGCCGACAGGTTCTTGATGGTGGCGATGTAGTTGTCAATGGCCCAGTCGCGCTTGGGACCGCCGATCTTGATGTCGTCGTGGATATTGACGCTCTCGACCACCTCGAACTTCAGACCGACGCCCTCGATCTGGTCGCGCAGCGCGATGATCTTGTCCATCGGCCAGACCTCGCCCACCGGGACATCGAACAGGGCACCGACCACATGAGTGACGTTGGGCACCTGACGGATGTACTCGAGGGGGATGGGGTCGTCTTGCGCGCCGAACCAGCGCATTCCGAATTTCATTATTTGATCCTAGGTCTGTGAGTCGGTGGAGTTCGATGACGTCGGTGGGATGGCCGCTGCGCACCCCACCGACGTGTAGATCAACCGCCGAACCAGTGCATGGGCACGATGATCAGTTGCGGGAAAATTGCCAGCAATATGACCAGGGCGCACTGTGCGATGAAGTAGGGCAAGACCGGCAGCAGGATGTCCCCCATTTTTACCTTGCCCGTGGCACAGGCGACATTCAGCACCGGACCGACAGGTGGAGATGTCAGACCGAGCACATTCGCCAGCACGAAAACGATGCCGAAGTAGACGAGGTCAATGTTCGCGGCCTCCAACACGGGGATGACGATTGGAGTCAGAATCAAGATGGTGGGCACCACGTCCATCGCCAGCCCGACGATCACAACCACGATCATCAAGACGATCATCAGCAAGGTGGGTCGTTCGACCAGCGGATTCAGAATTCCGATCACGATAGCCGGCAGCCCCGAGATCGTCATGAAGTAGCCGGCGACTTGAGCAGTGGCGGCCAGGAACATGACGACGGCCGACATCTTTGCACCCGCTATCAATCCGCTGAAGATCTCCGGGATCTTGAGCTCGCGGTAGATGAACACTCCCACGATCAGCGCGTATACGACTGCGACCACACCCGCCTCAGTTGCGGTGAAAATGCCGCCACGCAGACCAACGAGGACGATGACCGGCAGAAGCAGGGCCCACATGCCGTCCAGAAAGATCTTCAACGCCTCGGCTGGTTTGGGCCTCTCCACCGTCGATCGAATGTTCTCCTTGCGAGAGACGATGAACCAGACGACGCACATGATCAGCGTCAGGTAGATTGCTGGGGCGATACCACCCATGAATAGTGACTTGATCGATACGCCGGCGGCCACACCGTAGACGATCATCGGTACCGACGGAGGCATGATCGGCGAAACCAGGTTGGCACTGGCTACCAGGCCTGCGGCTTTGGCACGATTATGACCGGCCTTGGCCATCATCGGGATCAAGATGGCGCCGAGGGCGGCAGTGCTGGCCACCGCTGACCCGACCAGGCTGGCGAACAGGAGACATGCCAGAATCGCGACGTAGCCGAGCCCACCCCGCACGCGTCCAACGAAGATGTTGGCGAAGCGGATCAGTCGCGTGGTCAGACCGCCGCGATTCATGAGTTCACCGGCCAGCACGAAGAATGGCAGCGCCATCATCGACACCGAGTCGGTGCCTCGCATGAGCTGCGCGGAGATGATCTGGGGACTGGTCGCCGTGCCGCCCATGTGGAGGCCGGTCGCGACCGAGCAGAAGAGCAGCGCGATGGCGATGGGCACACCCAGCGCGATGCCGCCTATCAGATAGGCGATAAAGAGAATCAACAGAAGCATCTACGTAGTCCTCACTCCAGCGCGAATTCTTCTGCGGCGTTATCGCGGGGTGTCATGAGTTCCATGACGGG
>JARKPC010000257.1 GCA_029975435.1 Propionivibrio sp.
GGGCCATGACGCCGGCCACGGTCTCCAGTTCGGTTTCCGATCCGAAGGCGCGCAGCCCCTGGACTTCCTCGGGCAACACCACGTCGTCGTGCGGGATGTGGGGCACGACGAAGGAGCGCATCTTGCGCTTGTCACGCTGACCCACCGTGCCGGGACTGCCCACCGGCAAGGTCGGCAGCAGATTCAGCACGCCGTTTTTCTCCTCGATGAGGATCTGGCGGAAACGCACCGGCTTGACCGGGAACAGGTTGAGCGACTCCAGTCGGCCGTAGCGGTTGGGCAGAAGGTTGATGGCGGCCGTAAGGTTGGCCATCGAGAAGGCGGGATTCGAGAACGGGTTCTGCATGAGAGGACTCCTTTAAACAGCGTGGCGAACGAGTACGCCGGCCGCCTTGAGTTGGGCGATCGCAGCGGCTTTGTCCAGGGGGGCGATACCGGCCGGCCAAGTCAAGGCGTGATCGGCGACGACGGCATGACGGGCAATCAGAATCCCGTCCTCGCGATCGATCAGGCTGGCGTCGACCGAGGTGGCGAGAACGCCGACGGCGACTTCGGTGCCATCGGTGGCGGCCGGGTCGATCTGCTTGACCTTGGCCGTGGTGGCGTCGATGCCGACCACCGTGCCGAGCACGAGGTTCTGGCCTGCGGCAACCGTGACCTGGTCACGCGAATAGAGATTGGGGGCTTCGTACTTGAGCAGATCGCCCAGATTGAGACCTTCGGTGATGACGGGCATGGCTTATTCCTTTCCGGTGAGTTTCTTGACAGCCGCCATCAGGGGATTGGCGGCAGATTGGGATTGCTGAGGGGCCGGGGCATCCGGTGCGATCGTCGAGCGGATTTCCGGGCTGTCGGCGCGCGAAGCCAGCAGCGTTTTGCGCACCTGCGCTTCGGAAACGCCTTCGGCGAGGAAGGTGGCGGTCAGTTCGGGGTGGCCAGCGAGTTGGCACAGTTCGGCGATGGCGAGCGCATCAGCACGACTGACGTCGGTGGTCGCAGGGGTTGCTTCGTCGGCGACCGGCTTGTCCGCGTCGGGAGCGGCCGAAGTCACAGGCTCATCCGTCAGAGGTTGATCGACAGGGGCAGTCAAAGGCATGGTTGAGTTCTCCATAAGCGTTGAGGGAGTTACGGCTGACAGGCGCGTGGAATCGGACATCGTGTGGCCGCGCGCCCGGCGAGCCACCAGAAAGCTGCTGAATTCCGCGAGCACGGCATCGAGACTGCCGACGGCATCGGCCAGGCCTGCGGTCACGGCGTCCATGCCGAAATAGATGCCGGCCTCGGTCGCCCGCACGGCATCGGCATCGAGCTTGCGCATCGCCGCGACGTGATCGACGAACATCGAATACAGACGATCGACTTCGGCCTGCAGGCGGGCATGGGCCTCGGGGCCAAGTTTCTCGTGCGGAGAGAAGTCGTTCTTGTGATCCCCGGCGGTAATTGGCGTGTAGCGATAGCCCTGCTGGGCATCCCGGGCTGTCTGGTCGACATGCATGGCGATTACGCCGATGGAACCGACGCCGCCGGTGCGGCTGACCATCAGGCGCGAGGCCGAGCAGCCAATCGCATAGGCTGCCGAGAATGCGGAATCGGCGGATACCGCCCAGACCGGCTTGATGGCATCGGCAGCACGGATCCGCTCACCGAGTTCGAACACTCCCCCTGCCTCACCACCGGGGGAGTCGATATCAAGGACGATGCCTTCGACCGAGGGATCTGAAAGTGCGGCGTCGACCATGCCGGCGATCTCGGCATAGGACGTGAAGCCCGATGCCGGATCGAGGCCCAGCGTGCGGCGTACCAGCGAGCCAACTACTGGAATCACGGCGATTCCGACTGGGGCATCGATCGACGGTCTTTTCTGAATGCTCGGCACGGCCAGGTCTGACTCTGGCCAATTGACCCGTTCGCCGAGCACGGAGAGGATCACATCCAGCTTGGCACGGGCGAGCAGAAGCGGCGTCCCGTAGAGACGGGACGCAAGATGAGGCAGATTCATATCAGGGGTTCTCCGGGTTGTCGGGAACGGCGGGGGCAGCTGGCTGTATCCCCAGGTCATGGCGAGGATCGGACTCGAACACGAGGCCGAGGGCATCGGCCCGGGCGTTATCTGCCGCGATTTCGCGATCGACATCCTCGGCGTCGTAGCCGAAGGACGAGATCGCCTCGGAGCGCGACAACAGGCCGGCACGCATGGCGGTGAGCATGGCGTTGAACTCCTTCTGCGGATCCACCCACTGCCAGCCCTGTGGAATCCACTTCACCGCCAGGTACTCACGGCGCCGGGTCGGGCCGCCACGGGCATAGCCCGGCAACGACAGCGCCCCTTCAAGCACCGCCTGCTCAATGAACGCCTGCCAGATTGGCCGGCACAGTTGATGGACGATCACGCCATGCTGGAGTGCTTCGCAGCGGCGGCGGAACTCAAGGAGTCCAGCTCGGATCGAGGAGTAATTAACCTGGGTGAGATCCCCGGTCAGTTGTTCGTAGGTCACGCCCATGGCGGCAGCGACCGCCCGGAACTGCATGCGCAGGAACTCGGCATAGCTCGCACCGACATCGGCGGGCTGGGAGAACTTCACGTCCTCACCGGGTTCGAGGATTTGCAGCGTGCCGGGTTCCAGCCCCGCCAGCGCCACGCCATTGGGATCGGCCGAGCCTTCGCCCATCAGGTTGTCTTCGGGGGCCAGGCGGGTGATGAAACCGGCGAACATGGCGGCGGTTTTCTTGCGCACCAGCTCGGCATCGTCGTACTGGTCGAGTTCGTTGAGTTTGACCAGGGCCCGCGCCAGCCAGGGCTCGCCACGGATCTGGCCTGGGCGCAACGGGCGGAACAGATGCAGGATTTCGCTGGCGTCGACGCGCACGGTTTCCATGCCCCCATTTCCCGACATCGGGGCCAATGCGCCATCCTCGGGATGGGTGCGGTAGAGGTGGTAGGCCACCCGCCGCCCGAGGCGATCGAACTCGATGCCAGCGCGGATCACGTTGCCGTTCTCCGCCGTGGTGTTGAGGGTCACCGGCAGATGCTCGGGCTCCAGCACCTGCAATTGCAGCGCTACGGCCAGACCATCCTCCTTGCGGCGGTAGCGGATGCGGATCAGCGCTTCGCCACCTTCGAGCATGGCGCGACAGGCCAGCGCCTGCAGACCATAGAAGTCGGTCAGGCCCGCCGCATCGGCATCCAGGGTCCAGTCGCGCCACAGCGCCTGGATGCGTTCGCGGATTGTCGGGTCCGCGACCAGTGACTGCGGCTTGATGCCGGTGCCGATGGCATTGGCGACATAGGATTCGAGGGCGGCATTGGCCCAGGCATTGCGACGCACCAGGTCACGGCTCTTGGTGCGCAGTTCCGTCTGGGTTGCCGTCATTGCCGCTACGGCCCCCGGGTTACTTGGTAGCCAGGCAAACGAACGCCGACCGGCACCAGCGGCCTCGTGCAGCGGGTTACCGCCGAACATGCGGCGGGAGATTCGCCGAATCCAATTGTGCTGAGTCCAGCCCATTCAGAACCCCTTCGCCGTGGTGACCCGGATCTGCCGGGCGGCACGCGGAATCAGCCCGGTCGTCACCGCATCCTTGTGCAGTGCCACCTCGACTTCGTGGATCGCGGCCGTGAGTTCGTCGATCGATCGGTATTCGACGGTCTTGTCGCCGAAGGTCACGCGTTTCTCGCCCTTGGCCAGTGCATCGCGCAGGGCCTGTAACTGGGCCTCGGTGTAGGTCGGTGTACTCACCGGAACACCACCAGGCTGACCTCGGGGGAGTCGGCGAGCGACCCCGAAGAGGACGTACAGACGATCTCCAGCCCTGCCTCCACCTTGTTGTCGGCGGTGCCGCGAGCCGCAGCGAAGCGAACGGTCCCACTGTTCGTGTTGCTGCGCCCGGTGGCCACCCAGCAGTAACCCGTATTGGGCATCGCAGTCTCAAAAGCGATGCGGTATCGGCCAGTGGCCAGACGGGTCACGGACGCCACGTTGTGGGCGGCACGTAGTTGCACCGATCCATTCGCGTAGCCAAAGTTGACCCAGGCACGCGCGAGTCCGGGGTGGTCAGGGCGAATCAGACCCTTGATCTCGTTGCCGATGCGGCTGGCCAGCGCAGAGAGTTGCGATGCGAGGCTCATGTCTTACACCAGGGCGGCTTCGAAGATCGCAACAAAGTCGGTCGCGACGTCGCCAATATCAGTGGCAGCCACCGCACCGATGTTGGTCCTGGCCTGCTGCTGCTCCAGAACGGTGAGCGTCTGCGCAGCATCGAAGCGGACGCGCTTGTCGATAGCCGATGTCAGAGCGGCGATACCGGACTGATCGTTCTGCAAGGCCTGCTGGAGTTCCAGCAGCGTGTCGTAGGCCGGATCGGCACCCCCTAGGATGTCCGCCTTGAGGGCATCCAGCAGGGTGACGACCTTGTTCGACGAATAGGTCGTCGTGGTCGACACCTGCAGGTCATCAATCATGACCGCCGTGACAATCGCGGCCTTGAGTTCGTTGATGGCGGCAACGAGACTCGACTTGTCCGTCGTGGTCAGGGCCGTCAGGGTGCCGGTGCGACCTTTGACGGTATTGAATTCCTCAGCAACACGGAGGACGAAGCTATTGAGTTGGGTTTGCAAGCTCATGAGTTACTCCAGTTATGTCAGCCAACGGCTGCGGATCAATTGACGGCCAGGTTTGCGGACGCCAGAAACAGCGAGGCCACCGCTATGGGTGGCCTCGATATCGGGTACATCGGACGATTCAGGGGGATCGGTCGTAACGATCCCGAGTTGCCTTTCCAGTTCTCGCCAGTGCCGATCCTCGAAACGATCGAGGCCGGAGGCTGCGGCAGCTGCCCGTGCATAGACGTAGCAGTCCAGTGCCTCGTTGCGCTCCCGCATCTTCTGCCACTCGCGGATCGCGAAACCGTTTCGGTCGCGCCGGGTAATCAACTGCTCGGCGCACAGTTGCTGCAGGAACTCGGCATCCACCTTGGGCAGATGAACAAAGCCAGCCGGGTAGCGGATCGTCAGACCGTCCTCGGCCACCTCCGGCGATTTTCTGAGGTTGTTGTAGAACTCCAGCTTGGCGATGCCGCCGGCCACCGAGAACACCTTGATACCCCGGCGCAGTTTCTTACCGCCAGACGTGGCATCGACAGCGGTCGGCGTGCCGACCAGGGCAGCGCCCCGGGCTACACCCTTGACGGCCATCAGACGCGGGTCGCGCACACCCCGGACAAACGCATAGGCTTCCTGCGTCGCGAAGCCGGTATCCAGTGCCAGACGACCCAGTCCAAGCTGGCAGCCGGTTTCATGCGTCCAGGTTTCCCGCAGCACGCTGGCCAGTGTTTTCCACACCTCATCTCGGGCGGTATCACCCATCAGCACGCGATGCTCGACCAGCCAGGACTCCTTGCCACGCCCGAAGGCCCAGATCGACACTTCGATGCGATCCTTCTGGACGTCGGCACCGGCGGTGAGAAGCAGGCCACCCACCGGGATGGTCCCGATCCGATAGTCCTCGCGGCGCTCCAGTAATCGCTGCCAGTCAGGCGCTTCACCTTCTTCGACCCAGGTCTCCCCGAGTTCTGTGTTCTTGAACGTCTTGATCGCGGCGGCGGATCCGGCTTCCTTGCTGATGGCACTCTCCCAGGCAGCCGCGACATCTTTCCAACTGCGCCAGCCGATCGGGCTATACAAGCTCGACAGGTGGAACCCTGCCGTTCGGCTGGCCACTTCAGCCATCGCCCGCCATTCGCCGTGCTCCAGCATCCAGGTCTTGTGGTGCTCCGGGATCGGCACTTCACAGGATTCGCAGACATAGGCAGCGGTATCCGGAAAGTTGCCATCCTCACCACGCTCCCAGCGCAGTTGCTCGAAGCGTAGCCACTGCCGGTGCCCACAGTGTGGACACGGCACGAAGTAGCGCCGCTGATCACTGGCTTCGTACTCCCGTTCGATGGTGCTGACACCGGCAATCGTTGGCGTCGACACAATGAAGATCTTGCGCCGAGAAAACGTCCGGGTACGGGCTTCAGCCAGCGCGACCGCATTGCCCTCGCCATCGACGTCGATCGGATAGCCATCGACTTCGTCGAGGAACAAGTAGCGCACCGGCATCGAGCGCAGGCCGACCGCGCTGTTCGCTCCGGTCATCACCAGGACGCCCCCTCGAAATTCCTTCGCCAGAATCGTGTTGCCCGAGTCGCGGCTCCGGGCCGGTGCGATCAACTCACGCAGGATCGACGATTCATCGATCAGCGGATCAATCCGTTGCTTCGAGTTGCGCTTCGCCATTTCCACGGTCGGCCACACCGCCATCATCGGACCGGGCGCGTGGTGAATCACGTAGCCGATCCAGTTCGAACCCATTTCGGTGGCGCCCAACTGGGCCGCCTTCATGAACACCACCCGCTCGACCGGCGAGGTCGGCGACAGGCAGTCCATGATCTCCTTCAGATACGGCGTGCGGCTGGTGCGCCAGCGCCCCGGTTCCGAGGAGGCCTTCGAGGACAACATGCGATGCCGGTCGGACCACTCGGACACCGACAGCAACGGATCCGGGACGAGACCCTCCCGCCAGGCACGTTCGATGTCGAGCGCGCCTTCGTAGTCTTCCAGTTCCATCAATCCACCCGGGCGCGCAGTTCGCCAAGTTCGATCAGGTGATCGCGCACGGCGGATTCCAGGGCCACGTGCAATTCGTGAGCGTCGATCTCCAGTTTGGCGGCCATCTGCGCGGAGATGCGCGCTGGCCAATTGAGCCAGGCATCACGCTCCGTGCGCGCCAGCCGGAAAACATGTGCAATCGCCTGGGCCCGGTCGACCAGATCGCCTTTGAGTTGCGCCAGGCGCACCTTGTTGGTCTGCGCCTTGACCACCTCGTTCACCGTCCTGGCCTGTAGCAGCGAGGTGCCGCCAGTTGAGAGAACGGGTGCAACTGCCTCTGCTGGTTCCATCGCCCGTGCGCGAGGCGGTTCGGATGCAGCGGGTGTTGCCTTGACCGGGGCAGGCTTCCTGGCTGACACCGTGTTCTGTGCCCACTCCAGGTCAGCCCGGTTCGGCTCGATCGTGCCGTCTGGTTCGGGCGTGATGCGGCCGCTATCGATCGCCTTCTTGACCGCCACGTGAGAGACGCCGCGATGCCGGGCGTAAGCGCGTATCGACAGACCCATGATTTACATCAAGCCCATCGCAGATGTTCTCCAACGTTGCGAATCAGAGCTTGGCTTTCCTCCTGAACAGCGCGTTCATGCAATCACCATCAACCAAGCAAGGAGATTGCAATGAGCTACGCAACAAAAGCCCAACCGGGCGATTACATCCGCCTCGACGGCCAGGTGCTGCGCGTCGTATTCGTCAATGACCGCGACGAGCAACCCAGTTACGAACTCGAAAATGGCCAGATCGTTGGCAACACCGATTTCAGTTACGAGGACGTGCTCCTCGAATCCGAAGTCCTTTGAGCAGGAGGCGCCGTGAACACAACCACCCGCGACTCGATCGACACACTGGGCAAGCGACTCGCCCACGACGCCCTGACCACCCTGGTCCGCCTTTACCCGGCAATCCGCGAGGCAACGGAAGCGCAACAGGAAGCCGCCTGCGCGGCGATGCGCGCGATCAGCCGGTCGACCCTCGACACCCTGATCGACGATGCCCGTGACGTGCCTGGCCTGGCGCAGGTCGCCTACCAGACCGCCGTGCTCACCATGGCACACGAGGGCATCAAGGTTTTGAAAGGCGGTCCGACCTGATTTGCATCAAGCCAGGTGCGGATTCGCGAACATTTCGCGATTCAGTGCTTGGCTTCCATCCCGAACAGCGCGTTCATGCAATCACCATCAAACAACACAGGAGCAGAGCATGACCGCCCAGACCATCAACGCCAACGTGACCGACACCAACCACAAACCTCGCGGCGCGTTGAGCATCGAGATCGAGTTCCTCGCCGGCAGGCCTTGCGAGGTTCGCCACGACGGACTGACCTACCGCACCACCGGAAAGGATGGCCACCACATTGCCAGCGGCATCGCCACCATTGAGATGGCGACCGACGACGACACCAGACTCTGGATCAGCCACGACGGCAGCCAGATATGGGAAGACTGAAACTTATCCATCGACCAGGAGATCGCCATGACCACCCGCATCACACTCAGCACAACCCAGTACGACATCATCGAACACGCCATCGACCAGACCAACGGCCAGATCGTCTGGTTTCCCGACAACGTCAAGGGCGGTGCCCGGCACAAAGTCATCCAGGGCTTGTTCAACAAGGCCCTGATCACCCGCGACGGCCAGGACAACTACTTCGTCGCCGCCGAGGGTTACATGGCCCTTGGGCGCGACCTGCCGGCACCTGCCACCACTCATCCCGACCTCGAGGTCGAGGCCGCCGTGTCCGCCGCTGAGGCCAACTGGGCGCAAGAGAAACAGGCCGCCGCCCAGCGACTGCTCAAGGTCGGCGTCGCGGGCAAGCCCCGTACCCGCGAGCACAGCAAACAGGCCACCGTGATCCAGATGCTGCAGCGACCCGAGGGCGCCACCATCAGCCAGATCTGCGAAGCCACCGGTTGGCAGGCGCACACGGTACGCGGCACCTTTGCCGGCGCCTTCAAGAAAAAGCTCGGGCTCAACCTCACCTCGGACAAGGCCAATGGCGGGGAGCGTACCTACCGGATCATCTGACCCGTAAAACAATCGGGGCGGCCCGGACACCCGGTACCGCCCCGACTCATCCCAAGGAGATGGAGATTACTTCTTGGCTTTCTTCTTCGGGGCAACGGCGGCCTTGAAGCCAGCGCCAGCCTTGAAGGTCGGAACTGTGGTGGCCGCAATCTTCAGCACCTCGCCGGTCTTCGGGTTCTTACCTGTGCGGGCAGCGCGCTTCGAAGCCTTGAAGGTGCCAAAGCCGATCAGGGCGACGTCGTTGCCCTTGGCGACCTGTGCGGTAATGATCTCGACCAGTGCATCAACCGCTTTGCCGGCCGCAGCCTTGGTGGAGTCAGTCTTGGCAGCCAGAGCATCAATCAGTTCCGATTTGTTCATATGGGTAGCGCTCCCTTTGGTTGGAAAGTGCGGATTCTCCCACCAATTCATTTTTCATCAAAAAGTGCTTGGCTTCCTGATTGAACAGCGCGTTCATGCGTCTGTCACAACAATCAACCGACCGGAGACCACCATGACCACCACCATCCACGCACGCTTTACCCGCAAGCCCTGCAGCCTAGATGAGGTACTTCACAACACGGACCCGAGCGCACCACCAGAGTCCATCACGATCGATCTGCGCAAGGAACTGACCGCAACCGAGTACGACGCCTTCGCCAACACTCTGTTGGAAGACCGCGATTGGCTGGCAGGACGTGGCGGCCATGCTGATGGTCACCGACGTGTGGTCGAAGTCAGCGCCCCCGGCCGCACCACGCTCTACGTCGATCCCTCCGGCAGCAGCTACGGGCGTTACGTCGGGGTGGCGATCGAGTTGCCGACACCCAGCAACGACCAGGCCAGCGCGATTCGCTGGCTGCTCGACAATCGCCGGCCCGAAGTCAGCATCGATCAGGCGCTGCGCACCCTGCGCATCGCATTGTGCTGCGACGCCGATGCCATGGAATTGCTCGACCAAATCGCCTCGGAAAAATGATTCAGATTTCTGCGATGAAGAGCTTGGCTTCTCAATCAAATAGCGCGTTCATACGGGTGTCGCAACGATCAACCCGAAGGAGATAACGATGACCACCCAGCAAAACATCCCCGCCAGCCAGAACGACGCCTGGGGCTTTTTTGGCACGATGAACGACACCGCCGCAGCCGCCTGGCCGATCGCGATGACCGCAATTTCGGATGCCACCTACCAGCCCCTCGAATCGGTCAGGCTGTTCCTCGACAGCCGCCACGGACGCCACTTTGCCGACGACGTCCTCAACGAGATGCTCCGGGGCCACACGATCCAGCAAGCCATCGACGCCGCAGTAACGCGGTGGATGGGCTGGACGATTGGCCGGAAGACCAGCAAGGACTACGGCATCCCCAAGGGGCTGCCTTACCTGACTGGCTTCGTGATCCACTGCGAAGTGACCGACGAGTCCTTCGAAGCCGAAGCAGCGTAAGGGGATCACCATGGCCGCCGTCGTCACCACCCCGCAACTCGAAGCCAACTACAACACATTCATCGCCGAACTGACCAAGCTCACTCGCAAGTACGGCGTGGCAATCCAGTCAGTCGGCGGGGTCATCCTCGCCGATGACCCCGGCGAATTCTGCAACGTCACTTACTGCGCCGACATCACCAGCGGCGACCTCCTGCCGGAGTTCCCCACCGACTGACAGCGCGTCGAACACCACGCCATCGGACTGCCTGATGGCCTGCGCCCCGGTATAGTCCTGCCAGCGGCGCACGATCACATCGACGTACTTCGGATCCAGTTCGATCAGCCGCGCCCTGCGGCCTGACTTGTGCGCCGCGATCATCGTGGTGCCCGACCCGCCAAAAGGATCCATCACCACATCACCGGGGCGGCTCGAATTGCGGATGGCCCGTTCCACCAGTTCCACCGGCTTCATGGTCGGGTGCAGATCGTTCTTCTGCGGTTTCTTGATCTGCCAGACGTCGCCCTGGTCACGGTCACCACACCAGTGGCGATCGGCACCTTCGGGCCAGCCGTAGAGGATGGGCTCGTACTGGCGCTGGTAGTCGGCGCGGCCCAGCGTAAAGGTATTCTTCGCCCAGATGACAAAGGTCGACCAATGCCCACCGGCCGCACGGAAGGCCGCCTGCAGGCGGTCGAGTTCGCTCGACGACATGGCGACGTAGATACCGCCCTGGCAATGCGCCACGGTGGGCGTCAGTGCAGCCAGCAGGAAATCATAAAACCCGTCGCCAAGGTTGTCGTTGAGGATTGCGCGATCCTTGCCGCGCATCTTGTCCTTGGCCGAATTGGCGTAATTGACGTTGTACGGCGGATCGGTGAAGACCATGTCGGCGATCTCGTCGCCGAGCACCGTCACGTAGGCATCGACATCGGTCGCATCACCACAGATCACCCGGTGCTCCCCACAGATCCAGACGTCGCCCGCCCGGGATACAACGGTGCCGGACCCGTCCGGCACCGCATCCTCGTCGGTGTCGCCCTCGGTAGTGGTTTCCTCACCCGCCAGTAGATCGGCTAGGGCATCGGCGTCGAACCCGGTCAGGGCCAGGTCGAATTGATCGTCCTGCAACGCGGCCAGTTCCACCTGCAGCATCGCCTCATCCCAGCCGGCGTTCTCCGCGATTCGGTTATCCGCGATCACCAGGGCGCGACGCTGGGTGGGTGTGAGATGGTCGAGCACCACGACCGGCACCATCGCCAGCCCGATTTTCTGGGCAGCGGCCAGACGACCATGCCCAGCAACGATGACGCCATCGCCTCCGGCCAGGATCGGATTGGTGAAACCGAACTCGGCGATCGACGCCGCGATCTGGGCGACCTGAGAATCCGAGTGTGTGCGCGAGTTACGCGCATACGGCACCAGCTTGGCCGTGGGCCATTGCTCGATCTTGTCGGCAAGCCAGGAAATCGTCATGCCGCACCTCCTAGGCGTTCGCTGGCCACCACCGCGAAGGACTGCCCTGTCGACACCAGCGTCACCGGAACTTCTGGAAAGTTCTGCTGGAAGCGCTTCACCGCGACATCCACATATTCGGGGGCGATCTCTGTGGCGCGTACCTTTCTGCCGATGCGCTCGGCAGCCAGCAGGGTCGTGCCCGAGCCGCAGAAGGGTTCGAAGACGACGTCGCCGACATCGGTGTAGGACTCCAGGATGAACTGGGGCAGCGCCACCGGGAACACGGCCGGATGATCGATGTCCTGACCGATCTTGCCCTTGTGCCGCATGATGCGAATCACGGAATCCGGAATCTTGGTCTCCTGCGTCGGCTGACCGGCAGCGGTCCAACCCCCGATCGTGCCATCGGCTTTGCGCATGGCCGTCGAACTGCCGTCCTTGCGAAGATGGGTTTCCTGACCGGCGAATTTGCACGGCACGATCTTGTTGGCCTGCCGGGCCTGGCGGTTGAAGTGGAAGACGAACTCGAAGGACGGGGCTAGTCGGCCATTCCAGTCGCCGGGCAATCCCGGTCCCTGGTCCCAGACGTACCAGGCAAAACGTCGCCAGCCCTGGGTACGCATCCAGTCGAGCCAGCCGTCCCAGTACGGGATGACCTCGTTGTCACGGTGGATCAAGCCAAGATTGACCAGCACCTGGCCATTGGCGGCCATCGGCAAGTTGGCGAAGACGCCCCGCATCAGGGCATCCCAATCAATGATGGTGTTCGTATAGTCCCTCTGGTTGCCGTAGGGCGGCGAGGTGAAGCACAAGGCGGCTTGCTCGCCGGCCATCAGCGTTCGGACGACGCCCGGGTCCGTGGCGTCGCCGCAGATGACGCGGTGCGCGCCGATCTGCCAGATATCGCCAGGACGTGAGACCGGGTTAGCCGGGGTATCGGGAACCTCGTCGGTGGCATCATCTTCGGTTTCATCCGAGGACTCATCCTGAAGAGCTTGTTCTGCCCCAACCAGCAGTTCCTCGATCTCCTCGTTGGTAAAGCCGGTCATGGATAGGTCGTAACCCGCCTCGGACAACTCAGCCAGTTCCAGCGAGAGCAGTTCCTCGTCCCACCCAGCATCGAGTGCCAGGCGGTTGTCGGCGATAACGTAGGCCCGCTTCTGGGCCGCCGTCAGGTGGCCAAGTTCAATCACCGGTACTTCAACCAGATCCAGCTTGCGAGCTGCCGCCAGTCGTCCGTGGCCGGCAATGATGCCGTTCGCGCCGTCGACGAGGATGGGCTGTGTCCAGCCGAACTCGACGATGCTGGACGCCAACTTGGCGACTTGCGCCTCGGAATGCGTGCGCGGATTGCGGGCGAAAGGAATGAGCGTCTCGACCTTTCGGTACTCGACGCGCAGTTGTTCGGTCATTGGAATGTAAAAACCCGCCACAGGGGCGGGTCATCAAATGGTGGTAACTCGGTTCAGGTGGTAACCAGAGTGGTAACTGGTAACCTCAATTTGCGGTCAGACGGTAGCGAAATGCCGGGCTCGCGCCCCCCGCATGGGATTTTGGACAGGAAGGACCCGTCGAATTTCTGACCGGAAGCGATGTAGGCGTCACACCCACACCGCTCGCCAGATCATAGCTGTCATGCTATCAAAATCCGGCCTTTGTGTTGCATGCCAGTTTCAACCGAAAACGCCCGGAAGCCTGAAAACAAGGACATTCACGGCACGCATTGCCCTACTTGACCCTCCAGTTTGGAAGCATGGTCGGAGGCTGCCGTGTGGCGGTCGTTCAGATGATCGACCACGAGTTGCAATGCCTTTTGCCACCGCCGCCAGGCCGTCGTGCGGTCGCGCCCGAGGCGGCGGCAGATGAACTTCCACTCGTAGTGCTTGGCGCGCATCCAGACCAGATGTCGCTGCTCGACTTCGAGCCACTGCATCCAGCGCATTGCTTC
Source organism: Propionivibrio sp. (assembly GCA_029975435.1). GTDB lineage: Bacteria > Pseudomonadota > Gammaproteobacteria > Burkholderiales > Rhodocyclaceae > Propionivibrio. The sequence goes on from JARKPC010000257.1 coordinate 13,485, forward strand.
CAGCATCCGGTCGACGGACTCGGGAGTCGGGGGCAATGGCCGGTACTCGTAGTCCTTGTCGTCGAAGCCTTCCCATCCATCGCGCACGAAGGCTGGCCACACGTTGAAGTAGCCCTGCACCCTGACCCGTGGCAGTCGCCGTCCTGTCTCGGCCGCCTCAGCAAGCCGAGCCGCCACGTCGTCGATTGTCCATTCATTCATGGCCGCACATCTCCAGAAGGCGTTGCGGTGTGATGGGTGGCGGTGGGCTATCCTGCGCATAGAGCCAGGGCTCAACCGCCTCCCGAAGCGCAAAGCGATCGACACCGAGTGCTGCAGCAACAGCTGCGTATGCACCATCTGCTGCTTGAGCTGCTGCTGCAGTCCAAACAGCATCCATTGCAGAATCCTTCTCGACCGTGTCGTAAAACATCAGATTCCACACACGCCTGGCCTCATCTGCAATATCGCACCAGTGCCACCGACCATAGTCAGTCATGTAGGTATGCAATGCGTCTCCGACGTCATAAGCGAGGGTGCGGCCGTCAAGTCGGTTGGACAACATCTTGGACATTTGCATCAATAGGCTTCTTTCGCTTGCTGTAGTCATGATTTCTCCTTACCGCCCGTACAGGCGTTCTCCAAGTCGTCGCACGAACTCGCGCTCAACGAAATCCAACCGCTTGTCCTCTTCTGACACCACAAGGATGTGCTGGTCGCGCCAGCCCTGACGCTTGATGCTCTCCGGATCCTCTCGGGAGGAACTGCGATCGAGCGGGCATCGGTAGTGGAGTACCGGAACCTTCATCTCACACCTCCTGTGTCTCGATGGCCCAGTGCAGCAGCGCCAGGGCATCGGCTTCGTTGTCATCGGCAGGCTGGTGGCCACGAGACCGGATGGATGCCACCATCTCGTCCTTGCTCGCGTTGCCCTTGCCGGTCG
>JARKPC010000265.1 GCA_029975435.1 Propionivibrio sp.
GAACGTCACGCTCGGGCTGCCGATTCTGAGGACGTCGGTGGATCACGGGACGGCGTTCGACATTGCCGGGAAAGGCCTCGCCAACCCGGACAGTCTCGTCGATGCCGCCGAATACGCCTTGAAGCTGCTCGAAGGACAGCGCAAGAAAGCGGCACGGCTGGCGGCGGGAGGTGCCTCCGTGGTGGTTCGTTGTGCCGCCGATGTCTGATTGAAAACTCGCGCTGCACGGCCTGAAGACGGTCACAGGGAGCCAGCATGACTTCAGATGCACAATCGATTTCCGGGATGTCCGATGCCGCCAAGTGCGCCTTGGTTACGGGCGCCAGTTCCGGCATCGGGAAATCCATCGTTACCCGGCTGCTTGCCGAGGGTTGGGCCGTTATCGGCGTGAGTCGGAAGCCATCTGGCGAGCAGTCCGCATGCTACCGGTCGCTGCTCGTGGATCTTTCGGATTTCGAGGCGCTGAAAGCTGCGCTTGCGCCGATACCCCCGCTCGACGCCATCGTCCATGCGGCGGGTTTCATGACGACGGCGCCGCTTGGAGCGTTGCAGGTCGAGGATGGGCTGGCCATGTGGGCAGTCCATGTCGGCGCGGCTGTCGTCATGGTGAATGCGCTGGCCCCGCGTCTGTCGGACGGCGGGCGGGTCGTTCTGATCGGTAGCCGTACTGCGGGCGGAGCCGCCGGGCGCAGTCAATACGCCGCGACGAAATCCGCGTTGATTGGTTTGTCGCGGTCGTGGGCGGCCGAACTGGTTTCGCGCCGGATCACGGTGAATATCGTTGCGCCGGGGGCGACGGAGACACCGATGCTGCTCGATCCGAACCGAGCCGGCACGCCTCCCAAAAAGCCTCCGATGGGGCGATTCGTCCAGCCGGAGGAAGTGGCTGGGGCGGTTTCCTTCTTGTTGGGGCCGGATGCCGGCGCGATTACGGGGCAACAAATCGTCATTTGCGGAGGAGCGTCGCTGTGAGGAGGCGGTGCTTCGAAACGCGGTTCAAGGAGGGGCGGGCTGGCAGGTCTCAAGGCTCGCGACATTGGAGTGTCGGAAGGTGCTAAAACTCATTTCTCAGTGAAAGGAAGCGAAGTCATGGCCAGTTTGAACAATACGGCGGTGGGTGGTCCTGCGTGTCTGCATCAGCATCCGGATGATCCGGGGCGGCTGATCGCCGATATTCCGTCGCCCTGCGTGCAGAATCACGCTGCCAATCTGATGCCCCTGTCGAATGGTGACATCGGTTGCGTGTGGTTTGGCGGCAGCCAGGAGGGGAAGTCGGATATCTCGATTTATTTCTCCCGTCTGCCGGCCGGGCAAAAATGCTGGACCGAAGCGGTCAAGCTGTCGGACGATGACACGCGTTCCGAACAAAATCCGATCCTCTTCCCCGCGCCGGACGGCAAGCTCTGGCTGCTGTATACCGCGCAGAAGTCGGGCAATCAGGATACGTCGATCATCCGCTACCGCATCTCGGAGGACAACGGGGCGACGTGGGGGACGATCGGCGTGCTTTTCGACAAGGCCGGCACCTTCGTTCGGCAGCCGGTGGTGGTTCTCGACAACGGCGACTGGCTGGTTCCGGTGTTCTATTGCCGCACCCGGCCGGGCGAAAAATGGGTCGGCAACGACGACATTAGCGCCGTGCGCATTTCCAGCGACCAGGGGCGCTCTTGGTCGGAGGTCGAGGTGCCGAACAGCGTCGGCTGCGTGCACATGAATATCGAAAAACTGGCGGATGGCACGCTCTTGTCCATGTACCGCAGCCGCTGGGCCGATCACATCTACGCGAGCCGTTCGACGGACAACGGTCGGACATGGAGCGAGCCGGTAGCGATCGAGTTGCCCAACAACAACTCGTCGATCCAGTTCACCCGGTTGGCGAACGGGCATCTGGCGCTGGTTTTCAACGATTCGAGCGCGGCGCAGGCAACCGAGCGCCGTGCGTCGCTGTACGACGAGATCGAGGACGAAGAACAGGCAACGACTCCTGATGTGGAGCCGGCGCCGGTCGTTGCGCAACGTTCAGCCTTCTGGGGCGCGCCGCGCGCGCCGATGACTCTGGCGATTTCCGAAGACGGTGGCAAGACCTGGCCGTACAAGCGCAATCTCGAGGTCGGGGACGGCTACTGCATGACCAACAACTCGGAACTGCAGCTTAACCGTGAATACTCCTACCCGAGCATCAAGCAGACGGCGGACGGCGTGATTCATATCGCTTACACCTTCTTCCGCCAGAAGATCCACTATGTGCAGCTGCGGGAAGCCTGGGTGAAAGAAGCGGGCGCCTGATGTTGCTGGGGCGATAAAGGCTTCGTGGAACGGGCCGCAAGGCCCTGGATTACGGCATCACCTGCGGTGATGCCGTAATTTTTCCGGCGGTGCGATTACAGCGCCGGGACGACGGCGTATTTTGCCGCGACTTCCTTGACTGCGGCGAGATCCTGTTCGGAGAAGACGATCGGATAACGGCTGTCGCCGACATCCTCGCCGAGCATCAGGGCGGCCTTCTTGACGGCCGCGGGGGCGAAGGCGATGGCGTACAAGTCCTTGCGCAGGCCGCTGATGAAGTCCTGCGCGGCCTTGGACTTCTCGATGTTGCCGTCGCGGAAGTGCTTCCAGATCAGGCTGACGCCTTCCGGTGACACGTTCGCAAGGCCCGAGATGCATGCCGAGCAGCCCTCGAGGAAGCCTTGGTGCGCGAGGTGGTCCGGTCCGCTCAGCACGTCGAAGGTCGGGATGTCCTTGGCGGCGTCGAGGAAGCCCTTGAGACTTTCGTAGCTGCCCGCGCTGTCCTTGATTCCGACGATGTTCGGGTGTTCGGCCAGTTTGGCGGCGGTCGCCGGCTCGATGGTGTTGCCGGTACGGTTCGGGATGTTGTAGAGGAACACGGGAACCGGCACCGCATCGGCGATTGCGCTGTAGTGGTAGATTAGTTCGTTCTGCTTGAGCGGCACGAAATACGGCGCGATGACCGAGACGGCATCGACGCCCATGGCGGCGACGGCCTTGCCCAGCTTGATCGTCGTTGCGGTCGAGATTTCGCCGATGTGCGCCACGACTGGAACCTTGCCGGCGACTTCGTCGACACATGTTTCGGTCACCAGCAGCTTTTCCGCCATGTCGAGCACGAAGAACTCGCCGTTGGTGCCGTTGCAGAAAATACCGTTGCCGTACTTGATCTGACGTTGAACCTGCGTGCGCAGGCGTTGCGTACACACTTCGCCGGTTGGGGCAAAGGGCGTGACGATGGCGGTAAGGACGCCCTGGATTTTTTTGCTCATGAGACCTTTCTCCTTGCTCTGGTGCTGAAGTAATTGCGGTCGGCAGCGACGAAAGCCGGTATGCCGAAAGGTGCCAGCGGTGGCGGTGCTTTTTTGCGCGTGATGTGATCTACGTTGCATTAACCTGGCGTGTTGATGCTATGTTATGTTCCAAAAAGTGTCAATAAACTTCATTAAGTTTTCAGATTTTGATTCGCTCAAGTGCTTATCGTTGGCGCCGGATTGTGCCCTTCTTGGAAGTAACGGCGTCGGCTTAGTTAATTAAAAACAATGGGTAGCGGAGTTTTGTCGAGTTTTTCCAACTGTTGTTTGTGGTATTATCCTTGACACGGTCTCCCAAATGCATCAATCTAATGACTCCAATATCTTTCAACTTGTTGCAATGGAGTCGAAAGCCAACGATTCAGTTGGGCCGCGTGAGGCAATTCGCATCTTGTAAGCTTCGTTATTTGTTCATTTTTTAATTTACGCTTATGACTGAAGTCCTTCTTCCCGAAGCCGCCGAACCGGAAATCATCCATCTGCTTCCGATTCAGCGACGCCAGAGAATCGCCGATTTCCTCAATCAGCACGGGGCGGTGACCCTTCAGCAGCTCGCCGATTCATTGCGGGTTTCCATCTCCACCCTGCGACGCGATCTCGACGCCCTGGCCGCTGACGGGGTCGTCGAGCGGACGCACGGCGGGGCGATCCTCAAGCATCAGCAATACAGCACCTTCGAGCCAGCCTTCAACGCGGCGGTGGAATTGTCGCCGCGCGAGAAGTTCCTGATTGGCCAGGCGGCAGCGGAGTCCCTGCTTCCGGGACAAAGCGTGATCTTCGATAGCGGCAGCACGGTGCTGGAAGCGGCGAAAGCCGTGGTGAATCGCAAGATCGGCATCGTCGCGGTAACCAACGACATCGAGATCGCGCAGGTTCTTAACAGCAGTCCGTTGAATCAGGTCTACGTCTTCGGCGGCCACCTGCGCCCGGGCAGCAACACGTTGGTCGGCGAGCAGCTTCAGAATGCCGCCAAGACGATCTGCGCGGACGTATTGTTTTTCGGCGCGCATGCCGTGACGGACAACGTGATTTCGGAAACCTCGCCGGAGGTTGCCGCGGTCAAGCGCGCGTTGATGAAGTCGGCCAACTCCTGCCGGCTTCTTGTCGATTCGTCGAAGTTCCGTCCGCGCGTGTTCATGACGGTCTGCAACGTCGCCGATATCGCGGAAGTCATCACCGACGACGGCGCGCCTTCCGAGGAGCTTGAGCGCATCCGTTCGGCGGGCGTGAAACTGTCAGTCGTCAAAGCGGGCTGACGACGATGCACACCCTGCGCATTCTTGCCGACGATCTGACCGGGGCTCTCGATTCGGCCGCCGCTTTTTCCGGCGAAATCCCGGTATTCATCGATCGGCCGGCGGACGGATACGAGAGGTCGCCCGTCGCGGTTGTGGCGAGTCCGACGCGCGACGTGCCGTCGGAGAGCCTTGCCGGTTATCTCCAGCCGGTGCTCGGCTGGCTGACATCCGCCGGGCTGGCTTTCAAGAAAGTCGATAGCCTGCTACGCGGCAACACGTTTGCCGAAATTGCGTGGATCTGTCGCGAGGGAGGTTTCGATCAGGTCGTATTCGCCCCGGCGTTTCCGGCGCAGGGACGCATCACGAGGGAGAACCGGCAGCAGGTTGTTGCCGCCGATGGTACGCGCCAGCCCGTCGCGGAGCCGTTGCGCGAGGCCTTCGGGCGTTTTGGCCTTGACATCGCCGCTTCGCCGGAGGCGGTCGGAGATGTATGGATACCCGAAGTCACGACGGATGCCGACCTCGATCGCATTGCGGCGTGCAGCCGCGTCGATGATGGCCGAAAGCGCTTGTGGTGTGGCAGTGCCGGTCTCGCCCATGCGTTTTCCCGTCTGGCCGGGGTTGCGCCCTGCGCCGGAGAGGCGCTGCCGCCGGCAAAAGGACTTGGCCCGACCGTTCTCATTAGTTCGAGTTTCCAGCCGGTATTCCGGGAGCAGTGGGCGGCGTTGCGTTCTGGTTCTACAAGCAGCGTGGTCGCTGAGCAGGGCGACGATCGCCAGATCGATGAAGCGCTGCTAGCGGCCCATAACGGCGCGGAACACGTCTGGTTTGATCTTTCCCCGCGCCGGCAGATTACGCCGGACGAAGCGGCGCGTTTGCTTGCCGGGTATGTCCATAGACTGGTCGACAGACTCCCGATTCCCGGCCAATTGCTGGTCGTCGGCGGCGATACCTTGCTCGGCCTGTGCCGCGAAACGCGTACGGAGATTCTGCTCACGCAGCCATCGCTCAGGAGCGGGTGGGGGTGCGCGCGACTGGTTGGCGGCCGTTGGGACGGCGTGCCCTGTCATTCCCGATCGGGAGCGTTTGGAGTTCGGGAGGATCTGGTGCGGATGGTCGAGCGGCTGAGCGGAAGTGGAGAGAGAAAGGGATAGCGATGAGTAAAGCGATACGGCTGGCGGTGACGATGGGCGACCCCGGAG
>JARKPC010000267.1 GCA_029975435.1 Propionivibrio sp.
CGGCCGTTGGTGCGCTTGGCAATTTCGTCACCGAACGTGGTCACGCCCACTCCATAGTGCGAGTCGATGGTGTTCGTCCAGCCAATCTTGAACACCGTCTGCGCCTGCGCCGCCGCCGTCAGCCCAAAACCCAGCGCCACCCTCCACCCTGCTGCTGCTATCCGTGTTGCTTTCATCTGTCTTTCCCTCACTAAAAATGCCAGCCCCGCTTCCAGACAACTCCGCCTGAAATGCTCAGCCAGCGATGAACAGCCGTTAAAAAGAGTTGCTCGATTTTTCTTGTTGGAGAGCTCGAAATCTTTGCACAGAAGCTAAAAGGCCCGTTGCAAATCGCGATTCGTAACGGGCCCTTCGATTCAACCGGATATCAGATCTTCGGATCTTCTGGATGCAACATGGTGGCGATCGCCTTGTCGAGGACATCGTCCTCCCAGATGCGCTTCCAGTCGTCGCGCAGGACGAGGCGGTTGCCCAGGCCGATGGCAACCTGACAAGCATCGGAAACCTTCACGTTCCCGAGCCGCCCCAGGAAAATCGAGGACAGGACATTGATGTGTCCGGCCAGGAAAGAAATGGCCGCTTCGCGCTGAATCCCGCGCCGTTCGGCCTCATTGACCGTCTCGGCCATCGCGTAAAGGGTCGACGCGCCGAGAATCTCGACGAGCGTCGGCTCCAGGAAAGCGATATCGCGGATGCCCATGACGTAGGCATTGGTGACCGGTGCGAACATCATTTCGCTGACCTTTTTGGCGTCGGCGAAGTTGTTGTCATCGCCCTGAATCTTGGCCATGACGATATCTTGCGTAGCCGCGATTCCACCGAATGCGTCGGCGCGCGCTTCCGGAGTTTCCTGAGCCACGAAGAAAGACGGGTGGCAGGGGTGGGCGACAACGAACGTGCAATCGTCACGCAGGGCCAGTTCTCTGGCCACGGCTGCCGCCGGATCGAGGATGATCATCGTGGCACCCGGACGCATCATCGCCACGATGCCCACCGACACTTTCTTGATGATGACATCGGGAACGGCGAGAACGACGATATCGCTCTTGGGCACGGCCTCCTCGGCAGCGACGACGGAAAAACCACGCGCCTTGATCGAAGCGATCCCAACGTCCGATGCTTCGCAGAAATGCAGATCGATGGAATCCGGATGCTTGGCCAGATTGTTGGTGACCCGGGTACCCATTTTGCCGCCGGCACCGATAACGCTGACAACGATCTTATCGCTCATGACAATCTTCCTTCACAATTTATAAACACGTTTAATTACAGATACTTGACATTTACCAGCTTAAGCCGGGGTCCGCTCTCCCAAATCTCGACGCCGCCGCTCAAGTTCTCATACAACAGACGTTTTACGTTTGACAAACCTACACGATGCTTTTTTTCCTGTCAACGGTTATCTCGACCTTGCTTCTCCCCGCCCCCAGGCGCGCCGGGAATCTCGCAAATCCCGGCAGAAGCCCCCTGCTGCTACTGTTTGAAGATGAGGAATTCCCAGACTTCGGTCGACTCCTCCACGGCCTTTTCTGCGGCCAGGACATCGCGCTGTTCGACGGCCGCCAGTATCTTCTGGTGCGCATCGGTCGATTCACGGCTGAAATTGCTGTGTTTGGTCAGGCTCTGGGCAATAAATGGGCGGAAGTATTGCATGACGAACCGGTAGATGGTCTCCAGCGGGCGGTTCTTCCCTGCCCTGCCAAGAATCGCGTGAAATTCGAGATCCAGCGCAAGCAACTCGTCGTATTTCTTTTCCGCCTTGTCCTTCAGGGACTGTGTCTTTTCCACGCATTCGCGCAACTGCAGGAGATCGTCTTCAGTTGCATTCAGGATGGCAAGGCGCACCACATTCTTTTCCAGAATCAGCCGCAGTTCCTTCAATTCGCCGAATTCCGGTTGTGACACGATGAGGCTGAATAGCAATGGGTCGAACATGACCTCGCCGCTTCCCGTCGAAATGTAGGTCCCGTCGCCGCGCTTGACTTCCACGATGCCGAGAGCCGAGAGAATCTTCATGGCTTCGCGCACCGAACCGCGACTGACGGACAGCAGGCGGCACAGCTCGGTTTCAGGCGGCAGCCGGTCCCCCGGAAGCACCTTCTTTCCAAGCAGCAGATCCTTGATGCTATTGACCACGAAATCGACCGATGACGCCGTCGGCTTCGATGCCAGGAATGCCGAAAGGTCGGGTTCCCTGATTGCTTCCTGGGTACTCACGTTTGCTCTCCTAGTGTGCGCGCCGCAAATGCTCCGGTCTGCTCCCAATAATCAGCGATACAGGAATCCGTTGTCATTTCGGCCATCGGAGTTTACCGTAGAAACTGTGTTTACCTGCTACTTGCCGCGCATACGTTTCAAGTTGTGCGCGTTCCATTCGTTCTCGATAAGGATGGTTTTCTCGTAGTCGTCCTGCCATGTCAGCCAGTGCTCGACCACCTGATTGATGCCGCGCGACTCCGGATTGACCTTCTCGATCATGTAGTCGTAAGGCAGCAATCCGTTGCCAAGCTCGACGCCCTCCAGCGTGAAACCGACCCACCCGCCACGGCGCGTGAAGGCAAAATCCTTAATGTGCAGGTTGGCGACGTAAGGGGCGCAACGGTCGATCACCGCGATCGGGTGCTCCAGGTTGGCCACGCAGTTGGCCGGATCGAGGCAGACCCCCAGGCTCTTGCTGCCGACGGACTCAACCAGAGCGACGAGATCTGTCGAAGTCAGTTGCTCGTAAGTCTCCAGCGCGACCGTCACGCCCGACGCTTCATAAGACGGCATCGATTGCTTGAGGAGGGCCTCGGCTTCCGCCAGCGTCGGCCGATGGTCCGGCGCCGTCACCATGCTCCGGATCACCCTGGCTCCGAGCCGGTCGGCCATGCGCAGATAGTTCGCCAGGTGTTCGGGCTTGATGCCCTTCGTCCCGAGTTCCAGGGTTATGCCCAGATCGTCGGCGCGTTTCCTCAGGTCACTGAGCTGTCCGTCGGAATACGCGTGCAGCGGTTGGTAATCGCAGATCTGGAAAACCTGACCGCCGAGCTCGCTTGTCCGAGAAAGCAGTTCCTCCAGAGCCAGCGGTTTAGGTGCCCTGTCAGAAATCTGCCAGAAGAATGCGTAGGTGCTCAGTCCGATCATGATTTGTCCGTCGTGGATGATTGAGATAAGGCAGCGGAATCCTTCGCCAGTCGATAATTACGCCAAACGCCGGATGTCTGATGTTTGATCAAAATTATCAGGCGCGCGACTCGCCTTGTCAATAAGCCAGCACCCATCCCACGGCACCACTGCCGGCAACGACCAGCCAGGGAGGAGCCTTGCCCACGGCGAGGCAAACGAACGCGACAAGCGCCAGCCCAAAATCCCGCGCACCTAGAATGCCTTTCGTCCACACCGGCTGGTACAGCGCCGCCAGCAGCACGCCGACCACCGCCGCATTGATGCCGGAGAGCGCCGCTTGCATTCGCGTATGCCGGCGTAAGCCCTCCCAGAACGGCATGGCGCCGGCAATCATAAGAAACGACGGGAGAAAAACGGAAAGCAGACAAAGTATTCCGGCCGACCACCCCGAGAGCCCGCCGTTCATCGAGGCGCCGAGAAAGGCGGCGAATGTAAACAAGGGCCCGGGCACTGCCTGGGCGGCGCCGTACCCTGCAAGAAAGGTGTCATTACTGACCCACCCCGTCGGCACGACTTCGGCCTGCAACAACGGGAGAACGACATGGCCGCCGCCGAACACCAGCGACCCGGCGCGGTAGAACGCATCGACCATCGCCAACGCCGGTCCCGGAACCAGTTGCGCCAACAAAGGCAAGCCCACCAACAAGATGAAGAAAAGTGTCAGCCAGAGGACACCCGCACGACGACCGACGGTCATCGGCAACGGCTCGTGGGCGTCGCCCACTGCCGGCCGGAACATCGCCAAGCCTGCAATACCGGCGCCGGCGATCACACCGACCTGGGTCCACGGGGACGGCACCAGCAGGACCACGCAAGCGGCAACCGTCATCAGCACGATGCGCGGCCGATCCGGACACAGATTGCGCGCCATGCCCCAGACGGCCTGCGCGACGACCGCGACAGCCACCACCTTGAGCCCGCGCAATACGCCGGGCGCGAGCGCGTCTCCCAAACCGGACACGCCCTGCGCGAAAACGATCAATGCCACTGCCGAGGGCAGCGTGAATCCCGCCCAGGCCGCGAGCGCCCCGGCATAACCGGCGCGCGACAGCCCCAGCGCCATCCCCACCTGACTGCTCGCCGGCCCGGGCAAGAACTGGCAGAGCGCGACGAGATCGGCATAGGCGCGCTCGCTAAGCCAGCCCCGGCGCTCGACGAATTCCGCGCGGAAATACCCGAGATGCGCCACCGGCCCGCCGAAGGAGGTGAGTCCGAGACGAAGAAAAATGACGAAGACGGACCACCAGCGAGGGCAGTCGGCAAGACGATTTGCGCACATATTCCGGCATTTGCAATTCGCAAGTCCGACAAGCGCGATCCGGCGAAGTGCCGGAAAACCATACAAAAAAGCGCGGACGGCGCGGGTGTCGCGCCGTCAGCGCCTCATTGACGCCCCTGACTCAGATCAATTGCGTGTAGATCGCCCGAATATCGGCCTTGCCCATCGGCCGCGGGTTGTTGTCGAGCAGGCGCGTCACTTTCGCCGCGCCTTCAACCAGGGTTTCCAGATCCGCCTCGGTGATGTTCCAGCGCTTGAGGTCAGCCGGAATCTGCAGGTCGCGATTGAGCGCGAACAAGGCATCGATGAGCGTGGATGCCGCGTCCTGAGGTGATTTGGACGCAACGTCGAGCCCCATGGCCAGTGCGACATCACGGAACTTCGCTTCGTTACCGACGATATTGAAGCGCATTACGAACGGCAGCAGGATGGCATTGGAAATCCCGTGCGCGATGCGGTACTTGCCGCCCAGCGGATAGGCCAGCGCATGCACGGCGGTGGTGCTGGAGGTGGCGATGCACATGCCGCCGTACATCGCGCCGAGCAGCATGTCGTGACGCGCGTCGAGATTCTTGCCGTCGTTGAACGCCGTGCGGAGGCTGCGCGCAATGAGGCCGATTGCCTTGAGCGCCAGCATTTCGCTGAACGGGTTGCCTTTCTTCGACGTATAGCACTCGATGGCATGGCACAGCGCGTCCATGCCGGTCGACGCGGTAATCGCCGGCGGCAGGCCGACCGTCAGTTCCGGGTCGAGGATGACGCAGTCGGGCATCAGTTTCGGGCTGACGATGCCGACCTTCAGTTCGTCCTCGGGCACCAGGATGATGCTGTTTGGCGTTGTTTCAGAGCCGGTACCGGCGGTCGTCGGAACCATCAGCGTCGGCACGCCGCGCCCGACGATTTTCGCCTTTCCGGCAAGCAGGTCGCGCAATGGAAGGTCGTGCTTCAGCAATATCGCAACGATCTTGGCGACGTCCATCGCGCTGCCACCACCGATGCCGACGACCAGTTCCGGCGCATGCGGACGGGCGACATCCAGAATCGCGTTGACCTGGTTGACGTCCGGCTCCGGCGGCGTGGTGTCGATGACTGCCACCTCGACCCCGGCCCCCTCAAGCAATGCCTTGGGCTTGGCAATCAGCCCGGCGCCGGCCACGCCCTTGTCGGTGACGATCAGCACCTTGCTCGCTCCGGTGTCGGCGACCACGTCCTTGATGCTTTCGATGCTTCCCGGTCCTGCGATGATGCGGCCGGCGTTCAACAGCGTATATGTGCTCATGTGATTCATTCCTGATTAAAGACCCTTCTTTCGCTGTCCTTCGAGCAGCTTCAAGGCGTATTCGGCGGCATCGACGAGACTGTCCGGGTTGGCGAGGCCTTTCCCGGCAATGTCGAACGCCGTCCCGTGATCCACCGACGTCCTCAGAATCGGCAGCCCGAGCGTGACGTTC
>JARKPC010000009.1 GCA_029975435.1 Propionivibrio sp.
CCGCATCTTCGACGACCAGCACGACATCGGAGAAGCCTGCGCAAAGGCTTGGAACGATCTAAAGATGGAAGCCGGCCGCATCGCGTCGCTCACCGACTATCCATACATCCGAAAGGTCACGATCTGACGGAACTGGTATCAGACACCCTGTCCGGGCGAGCGGCGACTACATCTCCTGGAGCAGGCAGAGCGAGAGGCTCCGGAACAACCGAAACGGCAACAAACGCTGACCTCGCGCCAATATCGGCCAGACGATCGCGCCAGCGATACAGATGTTGCGTTTGAAGGCCATAGCGTTTGGCAACCGCCTTCACGTTGCCGCCGGAAAACGCCTCCGCGACAAACGCGCGCTTCTCGTCAACCGTCCAGAACCGTCGCCGGACATAAACAGTATCGTCGGACAAAACAGCGCTCCAGCAGTACTGCCGGCACTACTGCCGGATCAAAGTGCTGGAAAACTGAGCGGCACGCGCCGAGCCCACAAGGCGGTACTCGCCGCAGGGATACGATCGAACATGCCGCTCACCGAATAGGTCACGCCGAAGCGTTCTTCACAGAGGCGACAGATGTCGATCAGGCGCCAAGCTGAAACGCCGTCGCGATCCGGGTCGGGACCGCGCAGCACCATGGCCCGCAAGACCGCCTGCTGGCCGTCGTCCAGAAACGGCTTCGGGCCAGAGCGTTTGCGATCGCAAAGGCCGGCGATGCCTTCAGCGTTGAAGCGGAACACCCAGTCGCGCAATGCCTGCCGGTCCATCCCCGCCGCTCTCGCCGCTTCGGCACGGCTCATGCCGTCAAGGGCGTTGGCGATTGCCAGAAGTCGAGCCGCAACCCGACCATCCCGTTCAAGCCGCGCCCGCCGGCGTAAAGTCTCAAGGCTGATATCCGTGCGAATGATCAGTTTGCTCGGCATCATCCATCCTCCTGAACGGGAAGGGAATCAGAGCCGAGCTGATTTGTATAGCCCGTGAGTCACGATCTGACGAAACTGGTATGAGACCTCGATGTGTAGTGAGGCGTCGCCCGAAGTTGTAGGCTGCGATGAAGTCGGCGAGATGAGTTTCGAGCTGCGCATGGTTGTCGTGGTGTGTACAGAGACGGTATTCACCTGACAGTGCCGCGTTATGAAGCGGTGTCAGGCGGCGCTGGTTTGTGTTTGCATTGAATTTGGTTCTAGGCTGTAACGACAATTTAATCATTTGAGCCAAAGCATGATGCTTACGAGCTTGATGACGCCGACAAAGCTGGACGGTTCTATCAACCTCGTTTTCTGAACCGTT
>JARKPC010000016.1 GCA_029975435.1 Propionivibrio sp.
CGCCTGCACCGTGGCCAAGATCTCCCTCGACAAGATCATCCGCGAACTCATCCCCTTCGTCCTCGTCGTCTTCACCTGCCTCATGATCATCACCTATGTGCCCCAGGTCTCTCTCTTCCTCAGGGATCTCGTGTATGCGAAATAACCTATAACCAATGTTCTGGAGAATCTGCATATGAACGCAACAGTCAAGAAGCCGGTCGGTGTCATCGGTCTAGGCGCCATGGGCATGGGCGTCGCCATGTCGTTGCTGCGCGAGGGTTTTGAAGTCCACGCCTGCGACATGCGGCCAGAGGTCGTGCAGAAAGTGGTCGATGCGGGCGGCATCCGCGCCGAATCGCCGGCGGCGATGGCCCCGCTGGTTGATGTGCTGATCACGGTGGTGGTCAATGCCGACCAGACGGAAGCCGTGTTGTTCGGAGAGAAGGGCGCCGCGCCGCACATGAAGCCCGGCTCGGTGGTCATCGCCAGTGCCACCGTCTCTCCCGAGTTTGCCAAGGCGCTCGGCAAGCGCCTTGCCGACGCCGGCCTGCTGATGATCGACGGGCCGATCTCGGGCGGTGCCGCCAAGGCCATGGCGGGGGAAATGACCGTGATGTCGTCCGGTACGCCGGAAGCCTATGCCAAATGCGAAGACGTGCTCGACGCGATCGCCGGCAAGGTTTATCGCCTCGGCGATGAAGTCGGCCCTGGTTCGGTGGTCAAGATGGTCAACCAGTTGCTGGCCGGCGTGCATATCGCCGCGGCCGGCGAGGCGATGGCCCTGGCCATCCGCGCCGGCGCCAATCCCGATCAGGTGTATGAAGTGATCACCAACAGCGCGGGCAATTCGTGGATGTTCCAGAACCGCGTACCGCACATCCTGGCCGGCGACTACACGCCGCTCTCGGCCGTGAACATCTTCGTCAAGGACCTCGGCATCGTGCTCGACTACGCCAAGAAGAGCGTCTTCCCGCTGCCGCTGTCCGCTGCCGCGCACCAGATGTACATGTCGGCCTCGGCGGCCGGGCACGGCGGCGAGGACGATTCGGCCGTGATCAAGGTCTTCCCGGGCATCAAGCTGCCGGAACCGAAGAAATAATCCGCAAATCTGACAAGGAGCACGTAAATGACAATCCTGCTTGGTTGCATCGCCGACGACTTCACCGGCGGCACCGACCTGGCCGGCATGCTGGTGAAAGCCGGCATGCGCACGGTACAGATGATCGGCGTTCCGCAAGAACCGATCGGCGACGACATCGATGCCGTGGTGATCGCCTTGAAGTCGCGCACCAACCCGGTCGAGGAAGCCATCGCCGAGTCGCTCGCGGCGCTGCGCTGGCTGCAGCAGGCCGGCTGCAAGCAGTTCTACTTCAAGTACTGCTCCACCTTCGACTCCACGCCGAAAGGCAACATCGGACCGGTTGCCGAAGCCCTGATGGCCGCCCTGCACAGTGACTTCACCATCGCCTGCCCGGCCTTCCCGGTCAATGGGCGCACCATCTACAAGGGCCACCTGTTCGTCGGCGACATCCTGCTTTCCGACTCCGGCATGCGTCACCATCCGCTCACCCCGATGAGCGACGCCAATCTCGTGAAGGTCCTGCAAGCCCAGATCAAGGGCAAGGTCGGCCTCGTCGACTACGCTACCGTCCGGCAGGGGGCAGAGGCCATCCGGGCGCGCTTCGAGAAGCTGAAGAGCGAGGGGTGCAACTTCGCCGTCCCGGACGCCATCACCAACGACGACCTGATGGCCATCGGCGCCGCCTGCGCCGATATGCCTTTGGTCACCGCCGGCTCCGGCATCGCGCTGGGCTTGCCGCAGAACTTCCGCAAGGCCGGGCTGCTCGCCGAGTGCCAGGTGGCCGACGCGCTGCCGCCCACCGGTGGCTTGCGCGCCGTCATCTCCGGCAGCTGCTCGATCGCCACGCAGGGGCAGGTCGCCGCCATGCGCGAGAAGCACCCCGCTTTCAACATCGATCCCTTCGAACTCGCCCACGGCAAGGACGTCGTCGGTGAAGCGCTGGCCTGGGCCAAGGGCAAGATCGAGAAGGAGCCGGTGCTGTTCTACGCCACCGCCACGCCGGAAGCCGTCAAGGCCGTGCAGTCCCAACTCGGTACCGAGAAAGCCGGCAGCCTGGTCGAAGACGCCCTGGCCGCCATCGCCCAAGGCCTCGTCGCGCTTGGGGTCGGGCAACTGATCGTCGCCGGCGGCGAGACCTCCGGCGCCGTGGTCAAGGCCCTTGGTGTCACCGGTCTGCGCATCGGTCCGGAAATCGACCCCGGCGTGCCGTGGACCACGGGCATTACCAAGGAAACCACGCAGCGTCCGCTGGCGCTGGCCCTCAAGTCCGGCAACTTCGGTACCCCCGACTTCTTCCTCAAAGCCTGGAGCAAGCTCGCATCATGACCGCCATCCTTTCCGAAGAAACCCGCGAGCGGGACAAGATCGCCCGGCTGTCGCGCTCCCTGTACGAACGCGGCCTCACTGCCGGCAGCAGCGGCAACATCAGCGTCCGCCTTTCCGAGGGTTGGCTGCTCACACCGACCAACTCCTGTCTCGGCGAGCTTGACCCGGCGCGCATCTCCAAACTGGACTGGGACGGCAATGTGCTGGCCGGCGATCCGCCGTCCAAGGAAGCCTTCCTGCATCGCGGCATGTACGACGCCCGACCCAAAGCCGGGGCCATCGTGCATCTGCACTCGACGCACTCGGCGGCCGTATCCTGCATGTGCGGACTCGATCCGGCCAACTGCATCCCGCCGCTCACCCCGTACTTCATCATGAAGATCGGGCGCCTGCCGCTGGTGCCGTACCACCGCCCGGGCGACAAGGCACTTGGCGAGGTGATCAGGACGCTGGCGCCGAAGCACAGCGCGGTGCTGCTGGCCAACCATGGTCCGGTGGTTTCCGGTCCCGACCTCGAAGGGGCGATCTACGCCTCCGAGGAACTGGAAGAAACCGCCAAGATCTTTCTGCTCCTGCAGAATGCCAAGACCAATTGCCTCAACACGGCGCAGATCGAAGAACTCAAGACCGCATTCAAACTGGATATCTGAAAGGACTGTCATGCCCAAGTTTGCCGCCAACCTCTCAATGATGTTCAACGAGGTTCCGTTCCCGGAGCGTTTTGCCGCGGCCGCCAAGGCCGGATTCAAGGCCGTCGAGTTTCTCTTTCCGTATGACTACACACCGGCGCAGGTGGCCGGCTGGCTGAAGGAAAACAACCTCAAGAACGCCCTGTTCAACATGCCGCCGGGCAACTGGGCAGCGGGTGATCGCGGCATGGCCTCCATCCCCGGGCGCGAGCAGGAGTTCTGCGACGGCGTGGCCAAGGCCATCGAATACGCGCTGGCCCTGGGGACTCCGACGGTTCATGCCATGGCCGGAATGCTGCCGGCAGGCGCCGATCGTGCCACGCATCGGTCCACCTACGTGGACAACATCTGGTACGCCGCCAAGGAGTTGGCCAAGCACAACCTGACCTTGGTCATCGAGCCGATCAACACGCGCGACATGCCCGGCTATTTCCTGAACTACCAGGACGAAGCGCATGCCATCCGCAAAGAGATCGGCGAGCCGAACCTGAAGGTCCAGATGGACTTCTATCACGTGCAGATCATGGAGGGCGACCTCACCATGACCTTCAAGAACAACTTCGAAGGCATCGGCCACGTGCAGATCGCCAGCGTTCCCACTCGCAATGAGCCGGATGAGGGCGAGATCAACTATCGCCACATCTTCAAGCTGCTCGACGACATGGGCTATGATGGCTACGTCGGTTGCGAATACAGGCCGCGCGGTCGCACGGAAGATGGCCTGGGGTGGCTTAAGGAGATGTAATGAAAGTTCTGATCACGGGGGGCGCCGGGTTTCTGGGCCGGCGTCTGGCATCGAAGCTTCTGCAACGCGGAACGCTCAAGAACGCCGAGTTGCGCGAAGAAAAGATTGACCAGATCACCCTGTTCGATGTGGTTCCGGCTCTCGGGTTCAACGATCCCAGAATCAAGGTGGTAACGGGCGACGTCAGCGACGCGGAAGCGCTTGCCCAGGTCATCGACGCAAAAACCACCTCCATATTCCATTTGGCCGCTGTGGTCAGCAGCCAGGCCGAGGACGATTTCGATCTCGGCCTTTCCGTCAATCTCGACGCTTCGCGCCTGCTCTTCGACACCTGCCGCCGCGTGGGGCACAGCCCCAAGGTGATCTTTGCCAGCTCGCTCGCCGTCTATGGTGGCGCGCTGCCGGATGTCGTGCAGGACGATACGGTGTTGACGCCGAAGACGTCTTTCGGCGTGCAGAAGGCCATGACCGAACTGCTGTTGTCCGACTTCAGCCGTAAGGGGTTCATCGACGGAAGGGCCCTGCGCCTGCCGACGATTGCCGTCCGCCCGGGCAAGCCGAACAAGGCAGCAACATCGTTCACCAGCAGCATTATCCGCGAACCGCTGAACAACATTCAGACGATCTGCCCGGTAACCCCTGACATGAAACTGTGGCTGATGTCGCCGCGGCAGGCGATCGAGTGCCTGATCCATGGGCACAATCTCGGCGCCGAGGCCTTCGGCCAGCGTCAGGTGCTCAATCTGCCCGGCGTGACGGTTACCGTGCGCGAGATGGTCGAAGTGCTCGGCAAGATCGCCGGCCAGCCTGCCACGCGGCTCATTCGCTGGGAGCCGGATCCCGCCATCCAGCGCATCATCCACACCTGGCCGACACGCTGGGACATGAGCCGCGCGCACATGCTCGGCTTCAAGGGCGACCAGGATTTCGAAAGCATCGTTCGCGCTTTCATCAAGGACGATCTGGTCGGGTAAAATTCCACCGATACGGCTGCAATAGCCCAAGCTCCGCATTACCGCGGGCCTTGGGCTTTGTTTTTCGCTATCCTTCACACCATTGGGACCGAGACCAAGATTTCGTGTCCTGCGATGAGAACACCCGATCAGTAACTGGAGACTTTATGCGCGAACGCGACACTTCCCTGACGACCGACCAGAAGGCGCTGGCCGTCAATCTCGACAAATACAAGTTCGGCACGATCGTCGAGATCGGCGCGGGGCAAGAGGTGGCGCGCCGATTCTTCCAGGTCGGCGCGGCGGCCGGAACCATCGCCAAGACGATGTCGGCCTACGACATGGCGGTTAGCGACGACATCTACGGGCAGGTTGATCGTTACGTCAGCCGGGCCCGGCTGTTGCAGATGCTGGACAAGGAGTTCACCCAGGTCGTCGCGCGTCTTGCCGACGTCCGGCCGAAGAACACGACCTTCTTCGCTTATGCGGCGACCGTGACGGCGCGCAGCTTCAAACAGAAGAACGAGTGCCACGGCTGGGTCGGTATCCGCCTGCAATTGCATCCGGGCGCGGAACCCAGCGACGTGATCCTGCACGTGCGCATGCTCGACAACGACAACGCACAGCAGAGTGACGCGCTCGGGATTCTCGGCGTCAACCTGATTCACGGCGCGTTCTTCCATCATCAGCAGCCCGAATGGATCGTCGAATGCCTGGCCGATGGTCTCGGGCCGGAGCGGATCGAAGTCGATCTCATCCACTTCTCCGGCCCCTATTTTGACGAGGTGGAGAACCGGTTGATGAACCTGCATCTGGTGCGCAGCTGGCTGACCCGGGCGGTGGTGTTCAACCCGGCGGGCGAGGTCGTCGTGCCGGGCGAACTGTTCTACCGCAAGCCGGTGATGGTGATGCGCGGCCATTTCAAGCCGGTGACCAACGTCAATGAGGACATGATGGCCTCCGGCCTCAAGCAGTTCAGCCAGTTGGCCGCCGTTGACGACTCGCAGATCGTCTCGCTGGCCGAGGTGACGATGAACTCGCTTATTCATGAGGACAACGTTGTCGATGCCGACTTCCTCGCCCGCGTCGATTTGCTCGGGTCAATGGGCTATACGGTAATGATTTCCGACTACCTGCGTTATTTCCGGCTGCGTGCGTACCTGCGCCGCTACACGCAGAAGCCGATTGGCATTGTTCTCTCGGTGCGCGACTTCCATTACCTTTTCGACGAAAAGTACTACGAGGGCCTCGAAGGCGGCATTCTCGAAGCCTTCGGCAAGCTGTTTCCGGACAATACCTACGTCTATGTCTATCCGTCGCGCCCGCGCGGCACCGACCGCTCGGCGGAGATCACGCTGGATAACGTTCAGGTTCCGGCCAACCTGCGCCATCTCCTCGATTACGTCAAGGAGAACAACAAGATGATCTCCCTGATTCCGCTTGACGACCGGCATATGCACATCGATGCCGGCGAGGTGCTCAGCGCGCTGCGCCGCGGGCGGGGCGATTGGGAAAACGATGTGCCCGAGGTCGTCGCGCGTCGCATCGTCGAGCGGAGGTTGATGGGTTTCGATAGTGAGTGAAATGGCGATGGTCCGGAGGCGGATTGGCGCTTTGCTGATTCCCCTGGTTCTCGCCGCCTGCGCGCCGATGATGCCGCATCTGGAGGGCGGCGTCCGCAAGGTGCCGTCGCCGAACTTCGACGCGCGCCGGCCCAACCTCGTCGTGTTGCACCACACCGGCAGTGATTTAGTGGACCGTGCGCTCGCGACGCTGACCTCGCCCGAAAGGAAAGTCAGCGCGCATTACCTGATCGGGCGCGACGGCGAAATCATCCAGCTTGTCGACGACCGGGATCGGGCCTGGCATGCCGGCTTCTCGTGGTGGGGCGGAAATACCGACGTGAATTCGGCGTCGATCGGCATTGAACTGGACAATGACGGTGACGAGCCGTTTGCCGATGCGCAGATCGACGCGCTGCTAGGCTTGCTCGCCGATCTCAAGCAACGTTACAACATCCCGCGTCCGAATTTCGTCAGTCATGCCGACGTCGCGCCGGGCCGCAAAGTCGATCCGAGCGCGTGGTTTCCGTGGAAGCGGCTGGCGGAAAACGGATTCGGCATCTGGTGTGACGCGCCGTGGCCGCCAGCTCCCGAGGGTTTCGACCTGGCGTTGGCGCTGACGGCTCTCGGGTATTCGCCGCTGACCCCCGATGCATCGCGCCTGTCGTTTCTCCTCCACTATGCGGCCGGGAACGAATCGCTGTCCGTCGACGCGCAACGGGCGTTGGCGTTCTGCCTGCTTAACGCGAGAAATGAAAACGAGAGCGGAGCGGGCGTAGACGTTCAAGCCCCGGTTGGCGCCACGCCGTATTGAAACAACTCGCTTCTGGAGCGCGGACTCCTCGCGTCTGGATGTCTCGATTGAGTTCCTGAGCGATTCGATACAGCTGCGCAACAACGCTGTTCAAACATTCGGTTCAATGATGTTGTGCGGGAAAGTTGCCGAGGGTTATGCGCTCAAAAATGGTTTCTCAGTTCTGACAGTGAGCCGATGAAAACTACTCGCTCACAGATTTCCTCTGGCACTCCGGTCGGGCCATGCAACGAGAACACGTGCATGCCCGCCGCAACACCGGCCATCAGCCCGGGAATGCTGTCCTCTACGACGGCGCAATACTGCGGTTCGTGTCCGAGGCTTCTTGCGGCAAGCAAGAAAAGAGATGGGTCCGGCTTGAAACTTCCATGATCATACGCACTGAAGATCCTGTCGCCGACAAACGGCAGCAAGCCAGTGAGATCGAGCGTCAGCTGGACTTTTTCACGCGGTCCGTTAGTCGCCACGCCAAAGGGTATTTTCAGACCCTTCAGCAACTCGACGGCGCCCGGCATCGGGCTGAGATTTTCCTTGAAGCGCTGCGTAATCGTCTGGCGATACTTCTTCGTGAACTCGGACTCGAAGTCTTCCGGTTTGCCTGGAACGCGTGTCCCAATCCAGGCGGCAATGTCCGCCATGCGGACTCCGCGGAACTGCGCGTGAGCTTCGTCGCGGGTCAAACGGAGGCCGATCGCGAGCGCCATCTCGTGCAGTACATCCATGGCCGGGACTTCGCTATCAACCAGCGTTCCATCGCTGTCAAAAATTACGGCACGAATGTCTTTATGCATGGCGTCGAATGAAAAGGGTTCAGGAACAACGGAAGGCCTCCTGGCGAAGGAAACGAAACCGCAGCCAGAGTGCCGTTGTTGTTAGTACCGCTTGTTGGCAATAGCGTTTCGTGATTTGTTCAGGTTCGAGATGACTTCCTCGCTGCGCAGCAAGGATACGCCGACCGAAAGAACGTTAATGACGCAGAGTTGGGCAATGCGCGAGGCCATCGGTTCAAAGCGGTAACCGGTTTCCGACGAACCGACCAACAAGGTGTGTTTTACCACCTTCGATAACGGTGATTTCGCGTAGCTGACGATGCCGATGGTTGCTGCTCCCGCGTTCTTGGCCGCCTGAACCGAGGCGATGACATCATGCGTCGATCCGGAATGCGAGATGGCGACAAAAACCTGGCCCGGCCTCATCATCGCCGCGGCCATGATGGCCAT
The DNA here is from genome assembly GCA_029975435.1 of Propionivibrio sp. Lineage (GTDB taxonomy): Bacteria > Pseudomonadota > Gammaproteobacteria > Burkholderiales > Rhodocyclaceae > Propionivibrio. The sequence goes on from JARKPC010000016.1 coordinate 8,373, forward strand.
GTGCGGGTCACTGTACCATTCACACGGAATGCCGATACGGAAGAACTTGTGATGGGCGTCCATGGCCACGGCCGCTGACCCGGCCAGTCCGTGAAAGATGATCTTCTCCGCTGTGCAGAGTTCGTCGATGGCTTTCTGAACAACGGAAAAATCGAGCGTGCCGAAAGTGCTGCGGATCGCTTCCTGGTTGGCATCGAAGACCTTGCGCACCAGTTCCGGCACTTCTTCCTTTTCGTTCATCGACTCGTGGATCGTGCGAACGGCCGGGATTACGTTCTGTGCGAGATGGATCTTGAAGTCCTGGAATCCCTTGAAACCCAGTGCACGGCAGAAGCGGATGACGGTCGGGTCGCTGACTTTGGACTGTTCGGCCAGCTGGCTGACCGAAAAATGGATGACCTCTTCGGCCTTTTGCAGCACGTAATCGGCAACCTTCGTCTCCGATTTGCGGAGTTCGCCGTACTTGTCGGATATGAAATTCACTTGATGGACCATAGCTGCGGATTATCCATGATCTGGCGCGGAGCCACCAGCAGAAGGCTCCGCGCCAAACCCGATCACAGCCCCGGCGTCTTGAAATTGCCCGTCTCGAACGGCAGGTTCAGTTCGGCAAAGCCTTTTTCCAGCACGGTGCGGATTTCGCGATACTTGGGACTGTCGAAGCCCGGCAGGATCATCGGCTGGCGCGGGAATCCGGCGTCAAAGCCGCGCGCATAAAGGGCCATGTGCGAAGCGATCGTCGAGTCGGTGAAATGGAGCTTGGAGGACAAATCCATCATGACCAGATAGGCCTTGCGCGCGCGCTCCCATTCCCCGGCGAACGTGGCGCGCACCAGTTCGGTCATGATTTCCGGCGCCCAGTTGTTGATGCCGGCAATGGCGGCCTTGACGCCCATATGCACCAGCGGCAGCCATCCGGTCGAGGTGCCGATGATGAGCTGGAAATCGTTGCCTGCTTCCTGGGCACCGTAGGCCACCTGGGAGATCAGGCCGATCGCCAGCGGGCTGTCCTTCATGCCGGCGAGGCCATAGGCCTGGAGCGCACGGATCGTCTTGAGGTTGAACGTGTAGCGGGAGGTTTCCGGATTGTTGTAGGCATACACCGGGATCTTCACCGCATCGATGATGGCCTTGTAGTACTCGACGATCACCTCGTCCGTGTGCTTGTAGTAGAAAGGCGGGACCGCGCCGACGGCGTCAACGCCAATCTGTTCCGCTGCCTTGGCGAGTTCGACGGCGCTCCTGGTGTCGATGCAGCCGACATGCGGCAGCAGGATCTTGCCCTTGAAGCCGTCGGCGGATTGCCGCGCTACTTTGAAGACCGAAATCCGCTCTTCCGTCGACATGAGCGGCCCGGCGCCGTAGGAGCCGGTCAGGAAGAGGCCGTCGACCCCTTTGCCAAAAATCCAGTCCATGTGCCAGCGGGTTTTTGCCGCGTCAATCTGCCCGGCGGCGTCGAAAATGGTGATGTTAGGTACGAGCGAGCCCTGGATCGTCATGATTCATCCTTTTGAAAAGTCAAGTTGTGGGAGGGAAGGGGTCTGGCTAGATCATTTTTTTCTTGTCCGGTGTTCCAGAGCACCGGGATTGACGGCGCATCCCGACCGGCCGTGCAGCAGCACGTCGACGAGGTTGCGCGCCACAATTCGTGAAACGTTGCCGGCGGATTCGACCGACGTTGCCGCGAGGTGCGGAGTCAGTGTCGCGCCGGATGTACGCAAGGGAGAGTCGAGAGGCAGCGGCTCGGGGTCGAACACGTCGATGGCGGCCCCGGCGATCTGCTTGTCGCGCAACGCGGCGCACAGCGCCGCCTCGTCGACCAGACCGCCGCGCGCCGTGTTGATCAGATAGGCGCTGCGCTTCATCAAACCCAGGCGGCGTGCGTCGACGAATCCTTTGGTCTTTTCATTCAGGGAAAGCGCAAGCACCACGAAATCGGCTCCCGCAAAGACGTCGTCGGCGGCAGCCGCCAACCCCACCGCAGAACGTTCAGCCCATGCGGTATCCGGATTGACGTCAAATCCGATTACTCGCACATTGAATCCGGCCAGCAATTCGACAATGCGTTGCCCGATGTTGCCGAGGCCGATGACGCCTACTGTCTTGCCCGAAATTTCGTACCCGGCGGTGCGCTCCCAGCGGCCGGATTTCAGGATGTCGATATGCCTGTCGATCGCACGCGCCGAGACGAGCATCAGGGCCACGGTCAGCTCGGCGACCGCGTTGCGATTAGCGCCCGGCGCATTGGCCACCAGCACCCCCTTGCCGGTAGCCGTGGCGACGTCGATCGCGTCCAGCCCCGTCCCATGCATATGCACGATCCGCAAACGGTCGGCCGCTGCGAACACGCCCGCGTCGACGGTATCGTTGCCCACGATGAGGGCATCGGCATCTCCAATCTCTGCGGCGATTTCATCGGCAGTCATCGACGGCCTGGATCCCCAGACAACGTCGATCCCGTTGGCTTTGAGCATCTCCACGGCATCCGGCGCGACGCGGCCGAACGACTTGGAGGTAACGAGGACTTTCACGACGGATTCCTTTCCTGAAGATCGATTTCTTTCAGAGCGGCTACCAGTTGGATGTAATTGCGGTAAACCTGCTCGTAACGTTCGTTGGCGGCGCAATCCGGCAGGTACGACCTGGAAGCGCGCGGGCCGCCGGCAAAAGCGAGGCTGTCGATAACACCCAGACCACGCAACGCGAGAATGGCCGCCCCGGCGATCGATCCCTCGCCATCCTCCGGAACCCGTATCTCGGTGTACAGGACATCGGCGAGCAACTGCGGAATGATCGGGGAACGCGCAAGCCCGCCCGTCAGCACGGTGTGTGAAGCCAGTGCCATCTTTTTCTGCATGATGCCGACGATGGTCCGTAGATCGAAGGCGATCGCCTCGAGCATGGCGCGCGCTATGTGCCCGGCCGAATGATCGGCAGTCAAGCCAAACATCGTTCCCTTGAGGCGGCCGTCCCAGTACGGTGAACGAGCTTTGCGCAGGTAGGGCAGGAAGTACAGGCCATCGGCACCCGGTGCAATGGAGGCGGCTGCGCGATCCATGACATCGTAGGCGTCTCGCTCGGCGAGCCCTGCCGCCCCGAGAACTTTCCCGGCGAACCACTGATACGCGTTGCCGACGTTCGTCACGATGCCGCCGCTGGCCCAGAGGTCGTCGGTCAGGCAGAAACACCACAGGCTCGCGGCATCATCGACGGTCGGCTCGGAGGCCAGGCAACGCGCAGCTCCCGATGTGCCGAGGTCGATATTGACCGTTCCGAGTGCCGACGCCCCGGCCCCCAGATTGGCCAGAGGACCGTCGCCGCCGCCAAGGAACACGGCGATATCGTCGGGGAGTCCGAGTCCGGCCAGGGGCGAACCGGGCCGCAAAGCGAAGCGGTGGGTGCCCGAAACCGGAGTCGACAGGCGTTCGGGGGCGAGTCCGAGATAACCCGTCGCCTTGTCGCTCCATCGGTGGGCGTGGATATCGAACATCCCGGTCGATGATGCCATCGAGTAATCGACGGCCCATTCCCCGATCAGCGGGAATGTCACGTACTCCTTGATTGATACGAAGCGCGCCGCCGAGCAGAACAATTCCGGCTCCTGGTGTTTCATCCAGGCCAGTTTGGCGAACGGGAAAATCGAGTTCATCGGGCAGCCGGTGTCAGAGTAAAGCCAACGTTCGCCCACGGTCTTCTTGATCGCTTCGGCCTGAGGCTCGGAGCGTCCGTCCGACCACAGGATGTTGCGGGTCAGCGGGCTGCCGTTTCCGTCGATGGCGATTACACCGTACATTTGCGAGGAGAAACCGATGGCCCGGATTTCTCCGGGTGCGGCATCCGGTTGCCCCAGGCACAATGCGATCGCGCGATAGACTTCGGAGCGCACCAGATCCGGATCCTGTTCCTCGAAATACGGCGCGGGACGGATCGTCGAGTACGCGATCTGCGAACGGGCGTGTATCTCCCCCGTCGCGTCGTACACCATCGCCCGAACGGACGAGGTGCCGATATCGACGGCCAGGACGCGGGTTGTCAGCGCACTCATGTTTTCTCCCTTAGCTTCCATAGAGTCCGAGAACCTGCTTGGGGATATAGGTGATGATTTCCGGAAAGACAACGGCTACAAACAGGGCCGCGTAGATCGCGATGATGTAGGGAACCAGTTCCTTCACCACCTCGCTTAACGGGCTCTGCGACATCGAGCATCCCAGATAGATCAGGGTGCCGACTGGCGGCGTGACCAGTCCCGCGGTCAGGGTGGCGCAGAAGAAGACGCCGAAATAGATCGGATCGACGCCGAAGGCCGCGACCGGTGCCATGAAGATCGGCGTCAGGATCAGGATGGCTGGCGTCAGGTCCATGATCATTCCGACGATGAACAGGATGCCGAAAGTCACCGCCATGAAGGCATAAGGTCCGTGGATGGTCGCTACCAGAGTTTCGGTAACCTGCTGCGGAACGCGCTCGTAGGTAAGAATCCAGCCGACGGCCGTCGCGGCGCCGACGATGGCCATCACCGCGGCGGAGCCTCTCATGGCGGTCGCCATCATCGCCGGCAATTCGCGAATCCTGAATTCCTTGTAGATGACGGCCCCGACGAACCAGGCATAGACCACGGCCATCGATGCCGTCTCCGTCGCCGTCATCATGCCGGAGGTGATGCTGACCATGATCATGACCGGGAAAACCAACGCCCAGGCGATTCCCTTGGTGTCGCCGAAATCGATGTCGGGAACATTGACGCCCCAGCCACGTTTCTTCGACACGATGTAGGCAACGGCGACTTCCATCGAGAGGATGAGCGTTCCGATCAGGAACCCTCCGGCGAACAAGGCGGCCACGGAATCACCGGTGGTCGAACCATAGACGATCATCGGGATCGACGGCGGAATGATCGGCCCGACCACGCCGCCCGCGCCGATCGTCGCCGCGGCGAACGCCGGCGAATACCCTTGCCGCACCATCGCTGGATACATGATCGCGCCGATCGCCAGCATCGTGGCGATGGCCGAGCCGTTGATCGCCGCGAAGACTCCGCAGGAGACGACCGTCACGATGGCCAGTCCACCGGGGATGTCCTTGACCAGCTTCGATACGGCGGCAATGATGCGGCGGGTCATGCCGCCGCCATTCATGATTTCGCCGGCGAGAATGAAGAAGAACATCGCGGTCAGCCCGAAGTTGTCCAGCGATACCATGAATTTCTGGGCGAAAACGATGAGATCGACGCCCTTCATTAGCAGCATGGCCACGGCGGCGGCGGCAAGCGACAGGACAACCGGCGCTCCGACGGCAAATAGGACGCCGAAAATCACCAGATAAAGGAACAGGGTGGTCATGCCGACTCCTTGCGTGCGAAGATCGCGGCGATTTTCACCAGGCCGATGATGACCCACACAGCACCCGCGATGACGCCCGGCCACATGAATAGGGATGTGGGCAGGTTCGTCGCCGGCAGTGGTACGTCGCCCGTCATCAGGGTGAAGCGGCCGCCTTCGTACGCCAGGAGCCCGCCGACGATGATCAGGCACAAGCCGGTCACCGCCTTGTAGAGGAAATTGAATGCTCCGGGGCGCTTTGCCAGGCTATCGAAGCCGATATGCTCGTTACGAATGAATCCGCCGGTGATGGCGATGAACATTGCGAAAACAAACAGCACGCGAATGATCTCTTCGGACCAAATGATTGAAGAATCGAATGCGTAGCGCATCACCGCGTTGCTGAACATCAACAGGGTCATCGCGATACCCAGTAACAAATAGATGGCCATTTCGATGCGCCGCCACCCGGAAAGCCCCTTGGGCTTGTCGTTGCTCATTGTTGCCCTCTCCATGATTACATCGCTCGTCGTCCGGACGCGCCGCTGCTAACACTGCGGCGACCGCCCGGATCTATGCACAAGCTTACTTGCCGCTTCGAGCACTTCCTTGAGGGTCATCTCGTAGGCGGCACCGTATTCCTTCTTGGCCCACGCGAACGCCGGTTCCGCCGCCTTCTGGAAGGCCGCCTTTTCGGCGTCCGTCAAGGCGTAGAACTGCGCCTTCTTGGAGATTTCGTCGATATAGGCTTTTTGCTGGTCACGCCCCAGCTTCCGTTGCCACAGGCGCATTTCGTAGACTGTATCGCGCACCAGCTTCTGGACGTCTGCGGGCAGCTTGTCCCATTTACCCTTGGAGTAATAGACAGGAACCGACGAATAGACGTGGTCGGTCTGGGAAACGAATTTCTGCTGCTCGTAGAACTTGTTGGTGGCGATCAGCGAGAACGGATTTTCCTGGCCGTCGACCATCTTGGTCGCCAGCGAGTTGTAGATCTCGGTGAAAGGCAACGGGGTCGGATTGGCGCCCAGATCGGAGAAATACTTCATGTGCAGGCGGTTCTGCTGCGTGCGCATCTTGAGGCCTTTCAGGTCCACAGGCGTCTTGATCGGACGCACGTTGTTCGACATCTGGCGGAAGCCGTTTTCCCAGAAAGCCAGGCCGACCAGTCCCTTTGCCTCCATGCCTTTCAACAGCTTCGCGCCTGCGGGGCCATCGAGCACCTTGTCCACTTGGGCGTCGTTGATGAAGATGTACGGTGTTTCCAGCACGTAGTAAATCGGGTTCTGCTGTCCAAGTGGCCCGGTCGTCGTCATCAGCATATCGGTCATTCCGGTCTGCAGTTGGCCGATGATCTCGCCTTCCGAACCGAGAGCCCCGCCCGGGAATACCTGGACGTCGAGACGGCTGTTGGCCCCCTCCAGCCGTTTCTTGAGTTCCAGCGCTCCTTCATGGATCGGTCCGCCGGCTGTTCCGTAACCAACCTTGATGACGATCTTGTCGGCCGTTTGCGCCAATGCCGATGTGGTTCCAACCAGCACCAATGATGCAGCTAATACCAACTTCTTGAACATGACTACCTCCTGAGTTGTATCTGAGGAACATCGAATCACCCGTTCATCCGGGAATGGATAACTGCCTGCCTTGAGTGGTGTCGTAAAACTACATGTATTTCGGTGTATGCGTGTAATACTACTACAGAAATTGTGTGTGTCAACTACTTCTGGTACGAGTTTTCTGCGTCGGGTGATTCGGGTATGTATCGGCGAGCGTTGTCGGAAGGCAATCGCTGGATCAACGGTCAGCGCATCGAAGCGTCGGGGGGCATGTTCTTCTGGAACAGCGCTTTCAGGCGTAAAAAAAGCCCGCCGGGCGGCGGGCTTTGCGCCACATAGGAATACTCTTACTTCTTCTCTTCGCCGCTCGTCAGCAGGGGAATGCTCCCGTCCGACTGCGAGCCGAGCAGGCCGCTGCGGGTATAGATGCCGAGTTTGTGGCGCGTATCGGAGATGTCGAGGTTGCGCATCGTCAACTGGCCGATGCGGTCGGTCTGCGTGAAGGCGGCATCTTCGACCTTTTCCATCGACAGGCGCTCGGGGGCGTAGGTGAGATTCGGGCTCGCGGTGTCCAGGATCGAGTAGTCGTTGCCGCGGCGCAGTTCCAGCGTGACCTCGCCGGTGATGGCGCGCGCCACCCAGCGCTGGGCGGTTTCGCGCAGCATCAGGGTCTGCGGGTCGAACCAGCGGCCCTGGTAGAGCAGGCGGCCGAGACGCAGGCCGTTAATGCGGTACTGCTCGATGGTGTCCTCGTTGTGGATGCCGGTGATCAGACGTTCATAGACGATGTGCAGCAGGGCCATGCCCGGGGCTTCGTAGATGCCGCGGCTCTTGGCTTCGATGATGCGGTTCTCGATCTGGTCGCTCATGCCGAGGCCGTGGCCGCCGCCGATGACGTTGGCCTCGGCGAAGAGCTCGACGGCGTTGGCAAAAGTCTGGCCGTTGATGGCCACCGGCACGCCCTCTTCAAAGCGCACGGTGACGGTCTCTGGCTTGACCTCGACCCCTTCGCGCCAGAAGGCGACGCCCATGATCGGGTTGACGATGTTGATGCCGTTTTTGAGGAATTCCAGATCCTTGGCTTCATGCGTCGCGCCGAGGATGTTCGAATCGGTCGAGTAGGCCTTTTCGACGCTCATCTTGTAGTCGAACCCATTGGTGATGAGGTATTCGCTCATCTCCTTGCGGCCACCGAGTTCGTCGATGAAATCCTGGTCGAGCCACGGCTTATAGATGCGCAGCGCCGGGTTGGCGAGCAGGCCGTAGCGGTAGAAGCGCTCGATGTCGTTGCCCTTGTAGGTCGAACCGTCGCCCCAGATGTTGACGTTGTCTTCCTTCATCGCCACGACCAGCGCGGTGCCGGTGACCGCGCGGCCCAGCGGCGTGGTGTTGAAATAGGTGGCGCCGCCGGTCTTGATGTGGAAGGCGCCGCACTGGATGGCGGCAATGCCCTCGGCCACGAGTTGCGGGCGGCAGTCGATCAGGCGGGCGATCTCGGCGCCGTAGAGCTTGGCCTTGCGCGGGATTTCGTCGTAATCGCTTTCGTCGGGTTGGCCGAGGTGGGCGGTGTAGGCGCAGGGGATGGCGCCCTTGCCGCGCATCCAATGGACAGCGGCGGAGGTGTCCAAGCCACCGGAGAAGGCGATGCCGACGCGCTCGCCGGCGGGAATCTTTTGCAGGATGGTTGCAGCCACGGGAGTCTCTCGCGATATTTTGAAAGACCCATATTGTAGCGTGTCCCCCGTGATTTGCCGTACCGCAGATTGCCTTGGCAACGAGTCGGGCGACGTAATCCGGGAACCAGCGCTCGCGCTTGCTATTCCTTCAGAACGGCAGATGGCCCTGCGCTTCGCCGCTATCTTGAGCCGCTTCCGACAACCGCACCAATCCGCCGGCCCGAACGCCGAGGAGGCGGATTTTCCGGGTCAGCGGGACGCGCTTGAGGCACAGCCCCGCTGCCTGGCGGATCCGGGCGCCGTCGGCGATACCCCCGGGGAGCGTGATGTCGCGCGTGACGACCTGAAAATCGGCGTAGCGCAACTTGATCCCTACCGTACGCGAGGCGTACCCCTTGCGTTGCAGATCATCGGCGACGCGCAGGCACAGCGCGGTGAAGACGGTCGAGAGTTCGCCCCGATCGTCACGGGCATGCAGATCGCGCTCGAACGTGGTCTCGCGGCTGATCGATCTCGGCTCGGATTCAACGACCACCGGCCGGTCGTCGATGCCCTGTGCGGCCCGGTGCATCCAGCGACCTGTCGTCTGGCCGAAGAGAGACACCAATTGCTCCGCCGGTGTCGCCGCCAGTTCGCCGATGGTGCGGATGTCGTGGCGGTGGAGTCTTTCCTGCGCTTTCGGGCCGATCCCGTTGATCTTGCCGACCGGCAGTGGCCAGATGCGCGTGGGCACATCTTCGGAATGAAGGATCGTGCATCCGTTCGGTTTGTTGAGATCCGAGGCAATTTTCGAAAGCAGCTTGTTCGGCGAGATGCCGACCGAACACGTGAGTCCCGTTGCGTCGAATACCGCTTGCTGCAGCTTGCGCGCCAGTGTTTCGGAGTCCTCCTGGTGATCGCTCAGGTCAATGTAGATCTCGTCGATCCCGCGGTCTTCGATGCACGGCGCAACGGCCGCGACCGCGGCCTTGAATCGGGAAGAATAATGCCGGTAGGCATCGAAGTTGGCGGGCAGGAGGATGGCGTCTGGTGCCAACTGGGCAGATTTCATCAATCCCATGCCGGAGAAAACGCCCAAGGCACGTGCCGGGTAGGTCGACGTCGTGGCGACGCCGCGGCCCCCGTAGTCACGCAACCGGGCAAAGACCCTTGTGCCGTCAGGCGATATGCGTGGCTGATGAATGCTGCGTCCTCCCACCACTACGGCCTCGCCGCGCAATTCAGGGTACGCCAGCAGTTCGACGGAGGCGAAGAAGGCGTCCATGTCGAGATGCGCGATGCGGCGGGCGGCCGGCATGGGCGTCTCGGCCGGGGGAGGGGCCAGGCGTGGAGCGATTCCGGGCAGCACGTCGAAAGGATTGTGGTTGGGGGCGCAGTCGGCAACTTTTCCGGGTCAACGACCCGTCCGCATCGAGCGGCGAAGTCCGGGGGCGGCTTTTCGGCGCCAGCAGGCCGGAGTCTGGAATGCGGCAGCGTCGAACAACGGCCTGCGAAAAAGGGATTCAGCCAGGCGCTGACGATCGTACGTCTCCGAAGCTACGCCGACCAACTTGTCAAACCATTCCTGAAACTGATTCATGAGTCTTCTCCTCTGTCGCATCTCGCCGACAGGTGGCGAGGTCGACGAGGAGAATAACCGACTACAAGGTAACTGTAAATATATACAGTATGTCTGCGTGAGAGGGGACTACCTTTTCTCGAAACGTTCGTTGCTGAGCAGGAAAGTGGCGAGGAAGCCAATCGAAACGAAGGCCGTACCGGCAAGGAAGCTATAGTAGCTGGCGTCTTTCGGCCACTTGTCGGTGATGAAGCCGAGCATCTGCGGCCCGACGATTCCCCCGGCCGACCAGGCGGTAAGGATCATGCCGTAGACGACCGGCATCAACTTGGCGCCGAACACGTCGAGGATATAACTCGGCATGGTGCCAAAGCCGCCGCCATAGCACAGCAGGATGTAGCAGAACAACGCGGCGAAAAGTAGCGGACTGGCGGTGTGCGCGAGTACGGCAAAGACGAGAATCTGGCTGCCGAGCATGATCGAGAACGTTCTGGTGCGCCCGATCTTGTCCGATATCCACCCCCAGAAGAAGCGTCCGATTCCGTTGAACAGCGAGGTCACGGCGATCAGCGTTGCGCCGTAGGCGGCGAGGGTCTTGATATCGAGGGAACTGTCGAGCTTGCGCCACAGATCCTGAAATAGCGGCGATTGGAAACCGATGATGGCGATCCCGGCCGTAATATTGCAGAAGAACACCAGCCACATCAGAAGAAAACGGCCGGACAGGATGCAGTCCGCGGCGCGCAGTCGCGTGATGGCAAGAGCTTTGGGGTCCGCATGCGAAGACGCGGGCTTCCATCCGGCGGGAACGTAGCCCTCGGGTGGGTTGCGCAGGAACCAGCCCAACGGCACCGTAAGGATCAGGAAGATGACGCCGAGCGCGGCGAACAGCTTGGTCAGGATCGCCTGGAGCGCTTCGGGATTCTGGAGTGCTGCTTTTCCATCCGCTGTGACGTAGATGAGTTCGACTCCGGACTTGAAGTAGTCGTAGAGCAGGGGCGCGAAAAGCTTGGACATCGCCAGAGCGCCAAGGCCAAAGCCCATGATCACCAGGCCGGTGGACAAGCCTTTCTTGTCCGGAAACCATTTGGCAACAGTGGCCACGGGGGTGACGTAACAGAGACCCAGCCCGCAGCCGCCGATCACGCCGTAGCCGATGAACAGCATGGCAGGCGATTTCATCGACAGAGCCAGCGCGCCGAGCAGGTAGCCCAGTCCAAACAGCACGCCACCGGACATGGACAGTTTGGTCGGTCCGACGCTGGCCAGTTTGGTGCCACCCCAGGCGGCAGCGATGCCGAGAAAGCAGATCGCCAGAGAGAAGGCCCAGGCAGTCATGCTGTTGGACCAGCCGAACGCGTCGCCCAGCGGCTTCTGAAAATAGGACCACGCGTAGGCGGTGCCCAGGCAAATCTGCAGGGCGATACCCAGCAGGCAAATGATCCAGCGGTTGGGAATGTTCTTCGGGGAGCTATTGGCGTAAGTCATTGAGTACTTTGTGGCCTGGCTTTCCAGCGAGGCCGCAGCATGGAGTGGATTGAACGGAGGTGTTAGCAGAAACGGGAGCATGCGGTCAGCGGCGTATTGACGTATCAATGCGCGCCGATCGGGTGCCCCCGTCAGGGGCGCCATTCTACCTTGATCCTGTAGTCGATGGCTTGCGGTGCCACGTCCATCGCCGGGGTTCCGAGAGGGCGTTTGAGTTCCGGATTAACAAGGTCATTGGCGACCCCGGAGTGTATGGGGCGGATTTTTACTTCTTTTCTGTTTGCTTTCGGTTTACATCGACGTGACGTTCTTTCCGAATCCGTATTCCGGCTGCGATCCACAGAAGGGCGAAGATCATTACCAGGATTACGGCTACCCACGGAGCTGCAAGGATGCTCTGAATCATATTGTTATCCGATCGATCGGCCGGCTGTGCAACGAGTCACTCTCCGGTGTCGGAATTGCGCATGATGTCTGCAAGTGGTTTTGATGCAAACGCGTCATTCTTGTGAGACAGATGCACGGTCAGTTCATGTAAATTGATTTGCAAAGTTTTTAAGGCGACTTCTGGTAATCCGGACAATGCTGCCGGCAGTATGCCCTCCGCCGGTCCTGGCAGCCGCGACAACGCCTCGAGAGCGGGGGGGCAAAGTTGCAGTCCGATCCTTCTGCGGTCGCTCTTGCCGCGGACTTTGGATACGTGGCCGCTTTCAACCAGTTTTTCGACGATCAGGCTGCATGTCGATTGGTGGATTCCCATCCGCGCAGCCAGTTCCGTTATACCGATGCCTTGTTCCTGCTGCACTTCCTGCAATACCCACATCTGCGATCCGGGGAGGCCGCATCGATTTTCGACGTCTCGGAAATGCTGCCGCATCGAGCCGTAGATAACACGAAACTGCTGTAGGACATCCAGCGCGAGTTGTGCGCGAATTGGGTCGTGTTTCTTCATATGGCAGGTGAAGGGTTGTGCGTTCTTGGAGTCTAATATACATTTCTTTCCAATGTATATTTTCGGTGGTCGTTTTTTTAGGCTCCGCTCATGTCTGCGAGAACGAATTGCTATTGAACTCGGTTCAGTTGTTCGGGATTGTACTGCTCGGTGGGCTTTGCGCAGGCGAGGTCTCTCGTCGCGTGCTAGCGCTTCCGCGGACGACTGGTTATGTCGTGTTCGGGCTGTTGCTTGGGCAAAGCGGCCTGAAGTGGATCACCCGCGGGCATATCGAATCCGCGCAGTTGTTCATCGATCTGGCGCTGGGACTGATTCTGTTCGAACTCGGTTACATGGTTCCGCGTACCTCCGCGTCTACGAGTTGGAATCGCCTCAAAGTCGGAGGCGCAATTTCGCTGGTCAGTGCGACCGCCATTGCCGTCACTTTGGCGGCATGGGGGTTTCCGCTCAAGACCTCAATTTTTGCGGCGGCATTGTGTCTGGCAACCTCTCCGGCAATCACCATTGCCACTACAAGCGATGTTGGAGCCAAGGGCGACAACACGGGTCTGCTCCTGACCTTGGTTGCCATCAACGGATCTTTGGCTTTTGCAGGGGTTACTTGGGCCACCTCGACACTCGCGCTGTCCCAGGGATACTTCAGCGGCGATGTCCTTGCCGGGGCAATGCAGAAGATCCTCCGTTCCGTCGCACTTGGGGCTGGGTGTGCCGCCGTGGTGCTGCGTGGGGCAAAGCGTCTCGGACGACAGTCTGATCACCAGCACTTGCTCATCATCGGAACGATCGTGTTCGGGGTCGGCATGGCCTTGTCTCTCGACCTGTCGGTCTTCTTTCCGATGTTGGTCTTTGGCTACCTGACGAAAATTCTGGATCGCAAGAATTCTGTCGTCGCCATCCGCATTGCCAGCGACGCGCGAATATTCCTGGTCATCACGTTTGTTCTGGCCGGGGCCGCTCTGGACATCGGTCTGGTGCCTCGCTATTGGCCGATTGCCGTTTCAATCGTGGTGGCGCGCTTCGCCGCCCAATTTCTGGCCTTACGCACCTGCCGGAACGCGCTCGGAATGACTCCGCGTGTCGCCGGCTTCGCCGCCATCGGATTGCAGCCGATGTCGAGTGTCGCGCTGGTGCTTCTGTCGAGTACTCAATCGCTCTATGGGACTCTGGAGGCCGATCTCGCCGGATCATTGATGGCGACGATACTGCTGCTGCAACTCATCGGGCCGCTGGCGACCCAGACAGCCATTCTGGGATTTGGCGAAGCCACGCATTTGAATCGCCACCGGTTCCGACAGGATTCGTCCACACCGGAATCCGCGTAGCAGACAAGACAAACGGATCAGCTCGGTTCCGGTCTTGGCGTGCAGGACAAAACAATAAGGTGCTCCTTTGAGAGATGCACCGAGGGCAGGCCGCTGCGCACAAATCGGGCAAAGACCCGGGGGCGGACGGTCGGTAGTGTGGAGCGCGCAGGACCGCGTGCCATGACAAAAAGGTTGCATTCAGAGCCTGCGCTCGTGAAGGCGCCAAGGAGGGGAACTTGGATCGATCAAGTGAATGTATCGGTACGGAGACATTAGGGGTATTCATCCGCGGAGAATACGGCTGCGTCTCCGATGGAATTTTCCGGGCACTCGGCGACGGGCGGGTTGAACCGCTTGTCGTGATAACCGCGTGCAACGGCGGTTGCCGACTAACGTTGCGAGGGGAAGTGCTGGAGAAATGGGGGCCGAACCGCGATACGGCAAGAATTGCGGAGCTCCTGAATATCCAGCCTCGCTGCCACGAAGGAGAACTGGAACTCGAAATCATGATTGCCATGTTCGGCAGTCCCGAAGAGTTTCTTTATCAAAGCTTCGATGAGTTCCTCTGCGCAGTCCGCGTGAGGCGGAACATTGTGCGCGAAGCGTGGCGTACCCAACTGGCGTTCAGCGCCAAAGAGGCGGAACGCCCGAAAGACTATTGGGATTATTCCGAGGAACGCGGGTTTGTCGTCAAGGCCGGGAAACCGATCATCCGGGCGCTTCGGGAAGCGACGCAACCGTGCGTGTCGGGGATGTCCTACTCCTTCTCGTGTTATCGGGCGACCGAATACGTGACGCTGCTGGCTCTGGCACTGGAACTGGAGCAGACAGACAGCTTCCTGCTCGCCCGACTGCAGGAACAAATGGAAACCGAGGCCATCAAGTCGAGAAGGTTTCACGATGTGTTTCTCCGCGAGTATGGCTCGATGGAAAAACCGTTGCCGAAACGATTCTATGTGCCAGGCGACCGAGTCTGGTTCCGCAATCCCGACCCTCTATCCTCTGACGTTGGCGGGTACGAAGGTTCCTGGGTTTTCTATCTGGGAAGCGGATACTTCTCCAACTTCTGGAAGCGTTCTCAACCGTATACTCTGGATACCAAATGCATTGAAATCTTTCACTGGCGCCACGGGCTGTACGTCGACGCGGACGGCGTGCCGCAAATAGACGAAGCGGAAGTGGATAGGAATGTGCTGACGACGCTGAGTGATCCGTTAATGACCGAGATTATTCTCGACAGAATGCTGCGCTATCGGGACAACTCCGGCGAGTATCTGGATGGCGGATGCATTGATACGACGCGAGAGTGCGTGCGCTACATCGGTCGCAAAAGCGGCAATTTCCTGGAGGCGGCATGATCATTCCGGCACTGTTGGCAACCGGATTGTTGGCGATGTTCGCCGGGTTTTGTGTTCAGTGGATTGAGATGGAGCAGGGGTGTTCTTGCCCCTCAGCCCGGCGATGAGACCTGTCCCGAACTCGCTATCGATAATTGACGTCATCAAGGCGGTGGCTTCGCAGTTGATCGTCTGGCATCACTTCATCTCCTATGGCCCGATGGCCCGGACGGTCTACCCCCATGCGGCAAGCCTGTTCGACTGGCTTTACAACGACGGGCGACTGGCTGTTCAGGCATTTCTGGTGCTTGGAGGCTTTCTTGCGGCGCGCTCTTTGGCGCCACAACCGCACCAGCTTTCATTCGATTCGTCGGGGGCGGAATTGGCCCGACTGGCCTGGCGCCGATACGTCCGGCTGGTTCGCCCCTATGTGGTGGCGCTCGCACTGGCCATTGTGTTGTCGGCGTTTGCACGCTTACTGATGTCCGATCCGGACACCCCGGCAGCCCCTTCGCTCAAGCAGGTGCTGTTTCATGTCTTGCTCATTCATGACATTGCCGGGGTGGATGCGTTGACGACGGGAGTTTGGTACGTGGCCATCGACTTGCAGTTGTACTGCATGCTGCTCTTGCTGCTGTGGGCCGCTCAGCGCCTCGCACAGGTGCTGAGGATGGATGCCCAGACCCTGGGTTTGTCGTTCATCGTCGGGTTGGCTACGTTGTCATTGCTCTGGTTCAACCGCGACGACACCCTTGAATCATGGGGAGTCTTCTTCTTCGGAACCTATGCGCTTGGGGTCATGATGCAATGGGCTACAGCGGGAAGATCGAAGCAACCATGGATGATCGTCATGCTGTTGATTTTTGTGCTGGCGTTGGCGCTTGACTGGCGCAAGCCGCTGATCGCCGCGATGCTGGCCGCAGCCTTTCTTGGCCTTGGGCTGCACTCAAGGTGCCGGACGGACAACGGCCTCGCTCGATTCGTCGGCTGGCTCAGCCGTATCTCTTACTCGGTGTTCCTGATTCACTACCCGATTGTTCTGATTGTGGGAACGATCGTCGCCCGGTTATGGCCGGAGAGTGTTTCCATGGCTGTCATCGGATTCTTGACCGCCTGGCTGGTGACCTTGTGGGTGGCAGACGCAATTCACGGTCGTGTGGAGGTGGCGTGGGCGGGGCGGCGTCCATTCGGCAGTTCGGTTTGAAGCCGAAGCGGTCGAGACCCCAAGCCGCCTCGAGCGATTTTGGCAAAAAAAATCCCGAGCCGGTGTGGCTCGGGATATCAATCCCATCTTTGCGATGGGTCAGGGAGGGTCAAACATTGTCAGCGGGGGACGCTGAAGCAATGGGTGCATCTTAGGGGGCGCCCGGTGTTCTGTCTGTACGTGTTATCACCGATCGCGTAACGGT
This sequence comes from Propionivibrio sp., assembly GCA_029975435.1. Classification (GTDB taxonomy): domain Bacteria; phylum Pseudomonadota; class Gammaproteobacteria; order Burkholderiales; family Rhodocyclaceae; genus Propionivibrio. The sequence goes on from JARKPC010000016.1 coordinate 24,971, forward strand.
TTGTAATGTCCGTCGCCGGGCATCGGATTTCTCGGTTGCCTGTTTTTCGGGCAGCGACACATTTCCCTTCTTCGTGAAGACCCTACGGCACTTATCCAGTTCTTCTCCACAGGCTTGTCCAAGCGTTCTGTGCATCGAAGCTGTCTACGTGGTTCCAGAAAACGGAAACCCGTTGGAAACAGTTTGTTCCCACTCTTTGGGCCTTTTCCATCGGGCTACCCACTCCGGCAGGTTTTCGGGCGCCATCGGCCGGGCAATGCCGTACCCTTGCGCGCTGTCACAACCGCAGCGAATGAGCAGCACACCATGTTCGGCTGTCTCCACGCCCTCGGCGACGACTTGCCGTCCCAGGGTATGGGCCATGCCGACAATATTCTCAACGAGCGACCGATCGTCCGGGTTATCAAGAATGTCGCGCACGAACGAGCGATCGATCTTGACCAAGCCGACCGGCAGTTGCCGCAGGTAGGTCAGCGATGAATAGCCCGTTCCGAAGTCGTCGAGCGCGAAGCCTACGCCGAGCTCCATGCAGCCCTGGATGCGTGCCGTAACCTCTTCCAGGTTCTCCAGGGCTGTTGTTTCGACCACTTCCAGTTCGAGAGTACGGGGATCGACGTCGGGGTGTTCGCGCAAGATGGCGTCGAGGCGTTCGACGAAATCCGCGCGTTGCAGATGGAGGCCGAAGATGTTGACACTCACGTTGATCGACAGCCCTTGAGTCTGCCAGCACCGTTGCTGGCGCAGCGCTTCGTGCAGAATCCACTCGCCCAGGGGGAGCGTCAATTCGGAGGTTTCGATGGCCGGCAGGAATTCCATTGGCGGTAGCAGGCCGCGCTCCGGGTGCTGCCAGCGCAGCAAAGCCTCCACGCCGGTGACGGAACCGCTGCGCAGGCAGACCTTGGGCTGATAGTGGAGCCGGAACTCCCCTTGCGCCAGTGCCTGGACGAGCCGATCGTGGAACGCCTGATGTTCACGCTGGTCCCGTTCGCTTTCCGCATCGAAGAAGCACATGCGGTTCTTTCCGTGCCGTTTGGCGTCGTACATGGCCTGATCGGCTTGGCGCAGGAGGACATCCGGCTCTTCGGTGTCGGTTGCGGGATACAGGGCTACGCCGATGCTCAGGGTGATTTCCGCGTGGAACCCGTCCAGTGTGTACGCTTCCTCCGACGTCGCCAGAAGGCGGGTAACGGCTTCGGTCGCATCGCTCTGGTCCTTCAGTGTACAGAAGAGCACGACAAATTCGTCGCCACCGAGGCGGGCAACTGTGTCGCCGGCACCTGTGCCGCGGCTCAGGCGTTGGGCAACCTCCACAAGAAACCGATCGCCGATATGGTGCCCCAGACGCTCGTTGATGTCCCTGAATCCGTCAAGGTCGATGCAGCAAACTGCCAATAGCCGGCCAGTATGTCTATGGCATTCAATCATGGCCTGGTGCATCCGCTCGGCGAGCAGAGTTCTGTTCGGCAGGCCGGTCAGGGCATCGAAGTAGGCCAGATGTTCAAGACGCTGCTGGTTTTCCTTGAATCGGGTGATATCTGAAATCACAGCGGCGAAGCGTACGATGTTGCCATGGGCATCGTAGATCGAGAAAATGCGTGTGTGCTGGATGTAGGTCACTCCGCCCTTGCGGAGGTTGATGAGCTCGCCATCCCAGCGCCCGGTCGTGAGAAGGACTCTCCACAGCGTAACGTAGAATGCCGCGTCCTGAGCGCCGGACTTGAGAATGCGCGGATTCTGGCCCTTGGCTTCTTCGGCCGAATACCCGGTAATCCGCGTGAATGCCGGATTGGTTTCGAGAATGGTGCCTTGTTTGTCGGTGATCAGGACCCCTTCCGTCGTGTTCAGGAATACTTCCTGAGCCAGATGCAAGCGATCATCGGTAGCGCGCCGGGCACTCACGTCCTGAATGGTTCCGCTCATGCGCACCGGCTGACCCGCAAGGTCGAAATCCAGCCGCCCCAGACCATGAACCCAAACCGTTCGTCCGTCGCATGGGCGGACAATGCGATACTCCTGATCGAAAGCACCGCGCTTTTCAACAACCTCGGTGGAAAAGTGCCGGACCATCCTGTCGCGGTCGTCGGGGTGCATCAACTGTTCCCATCCCTCGACGGTGTGCGGGAAACCCGCATCGATACCGAAAATGCTGTCCATCTGCTCGGAGCACGCCCATATCCCCGTGGCAATATCCAGTGAATACGTCCCCAGCAGCCCCGCTTGCTGAGCGGCCAGCAGGGCGTCGTCACGCTCGCGCAAGTGCTGCAATGACGTTTCGAGGCGGGCGTTGCCTTCGCGCAAGGCAAGCGCAGTTTGCTGCTGCAAGCGCAATTGCCGATAGAACAACACGACCGCCGCGTTGCACGCGACCAGGAGAAGGAGCACGACACTGGAGACTTGCCACGCGGTATTCCGCCATTCTTCGAGAAAATCCTCTTTCGATATTCCTGCCAGCACATGGATCGGAGCATTGCTGAGCTTACGGAAGCTGAATACCCGCTCGAGATTATCGAACGGCGCAACGGCACGGTAGGTTCCCTGGGTCTGACCGGCCGCCAGCCGGTCCAGTAAGGTCCGGGAGACGCGAGTATCACCAATCGCCGCCTGATAGTTGCCCTCACGCTCCGGAAAGCGGGTTATCAATCCCATATCGGCGTCGCGCAGGTTAATGACGCCACGCTTTCCCAGCTCAAAGCCTTGCAGCATCCGGTTGAGACTTTTCACCGGCAACGGCACGACGACGATCCCGTCAAATCGGCCCTCCGAGTCTCTGAAGGCACGCGCGAGTATGACCACCCAGTTTCCGGTCAGTCGACTCTTGAGCGGCCTGGAAACGGCCAGTCCCGTTATCCGCCCGGATTTTAGGTCGAGAAAATAATCGCGATCGGCCGCAGTGAAAGAGGGTCTTGTTCCGCTTCCTTCATGAAAGAGGATTGTTCCCTCAGCGTCGGTGATGCTCCACGCTTCGGCTTCCGGCAGTGCGGCTTTCTGCCGCGCAATCAATGCTCTTACGAGTTGCTCGTGCTCGGTCCTGTCTTTCCTGAGATGGTAGTCAAGTTCGGCCGCCACGGTTTGCAGCGAAAGATCGATCTTGCTGATTTCATTGCTTAACTGCAGATCCACCGCCAAGGCGATGTTCTGGCTGCGAATCTCGGCCTCGCGGTTGGTTCGTTCATAAAGCTGACCGAGTCCGAAAACGACGAGAGTGATGACTGCGATATTAGCGGTGACGAGAGCGGCCAGTTGCCACGTTCGCCCTTCGGGAAGTCTCATTTTCTAACTCTCGGCAGGGGAGAATATGTACCTTTGTATGCTTGCGATTGCGGTATCCAATGCGGATTGAAGATCGTTCAGCGTATTCGCGGAATCCGAGCCAGAGGCCAGTTCCCGTTCCAACTGGGCGGCGAGGCGGGCAACGTCCTCGATGGCGAGATTCCCCGCTGCGCCCTTGAGTCTATGCGCCAGTTTTGCCCCGCCCTGCCTGTCGTGGCTCAGGATTCTGGATACGACATCGCAGTTTTCAGTCGCGAAACGGGTCAACAGTCTCTGATAGGCCGCTCTGTCTCTCACACGGGCCAACCCGGCGCCGATGTCGAGTCCTGGAAGTTGATCGTCAGCAGAGTGCGTGGCCTCCTCTTGCGCTGGGGGCAGGTCCGGAGGCGTGGTGGCGATATGTCCCGTAACCTTGATGATCAACGCAATGGCCGCATCGACATCGAAGGGCTTGGCAATGAAACCGTTCATTCCGGCTTCGTTCGCCAACTCCTGCTGTTCGAGGAACGCCCCCGCCGTCAACGCGATAACGGGCAGATCGGCCAGTGCCGGTTCGCAGCGGATCCGGCGTGTGGCTTCGTAGCCGTTCATGACGGGCATCTGGACGTCCATCAGAACGACGTCAATCTCGTTGGGGTGCGTGAGCAGCCAGTTGACGGCCTGCTGCCCGTCGCTGGCGAGAATGACATTCGCGCCTTCCAGGTTGAAAACGCGCTGGGCGACATCGCGGTTGATTTCGCTGTCGTCCACGACCAGAACGCGGAGCCCGACCAAGCGCCGGTCGGCACGCGTGGGTGCCTGTTCTTCGCCTCCCTGGCGGACGCGGATGGCCCGTGATACAGCGTTGAACAAGGTCGAGGGAGTGACGGGCTTGGCGAGTATCGCGTCGGCAAAATGGCTGTCCGGGTGGTCCAGGAACTGATTGTTCGAGAAGGCGGTAACCATGATGATGATGGGGTCCGACGCATCCTTGAGTTCGTTCCGGATGGTCTTGGCTGTCGCCAGGCCGTCCATGTCGTGAATCTTGAAGTCGATGAGCAGTATCTCCATGCCGGCGCGGGTGTTCGATCTCCTCGACTTGATATACGAGATCGCTTCCATGCCGGACCCGACCGTCATCGGATGCCACCCCAATCCGTCGACGATGCCGCGCAGCGCTTCCCGGGTGATCGGGTTGTGCTCCGCGATCAGCACGGGCAGGTTGGCCAGCCCAGGCGAGGACAACAAGCCATCCTGCGCCCTTTCGAAGGTCAGGACGAACCAGAACTCGCTACCGCTGCCCAGTACGCTCGTCAACTGCAGTTCACCGCCCATTGCTTCCACCAGGCGCCGGCTGATCGTCAGCCCCAGGCCCGATCCACCATAGCGGCGGCTGGTCGAATTGTCGGCTTGAAGAAACGGCGCAAAGATCTCCTTCTGCTTCTCGGCGGGAATGCCGATTCCCGTGTCGCTGACGGAGAAGCGTAGCGTGATTTCCTTGTCGTTTTCGTTGATTACGGAGATTGAAACGGCGACGTGCCCGCGTTCGGTAAATTTGATCGCGTTTCCGGTAAGGTTGATCAGGATCTGCTCCAGTCGCAGGGCATCGCCCCTCAAGGCCCGGGTTCGGCTCGGAGGCATGGCGATGATGAGCTCGATCTCCTTTTCCTGCGCGTTGGCCGACATGATCGTGGAAAGATTGTCGAGCACGTCGCCGAGGCGGAATGGCGCTTGCTCGATTTCCAATCGGCCGGACTCGATCTTGGAGAAATCGAGAATGTCGTTGATGATGCTGAGCAGCGTTCGACCGGCCTGTTTGACCCTGCGAACCATTTCCGTGGCGTCAGCCGGCAAGGCGATTTTTTCGAGCAGATAGGTGAGTCCGAGAATGGCGTTCATCGGAGTGCGGATCTCATGGCTCATGTTGGCGACGAATTCACTCTTCGCGCGATTGGCCGCTTCGGCATCGCTGGCGCGCAGAACGAGTTCGTCGTTCAGCTTCGTTCTTTCCGCAAGGAGCCGATTCAATTCCTCGTCCATCCGTCGACGTTCATCGAGATCATCGGCCTGCCGACGGTATGTGCGATACGCCAGCAAGGTTGCGAACATGGCGGCCAGGACAGCCAGTGTTCCCAGCCCAAGAAGGAACAGGATTTCGGTTCTCGATGCTTCCCGCAAATCGTCGGTGGCGAGCCCGACAAGAATGTAAAACGGGTATTGCCCAAGTTTGCGATAGACGTTGATGCGCTCAATCCCGTCGAGTTGCGTTTTTGCGACATACGCTCCCTCCATCGGAGAGGCCTGCAGATGATCGGCAAGCTCCTTGGAGACCGATCTGTTCCCGACGGCGCCCTTGGTGTCCGGAAAGCGATGAACCAGGGCCAGATCGAGGGCGCGTATCGTTGCGGCACCTTGCGCGCCGAGTTCAATGGATGACAGGGGCTCGTTGAAATGCGTTGTCGCCAACGTCGCGAAAATCACCCCGCCAAAACGGCCGTCGGCGGTGTCGACTCGACGGGCGAGCACGATGCTCCAGGTCCCGTTGATGCGATCCTGGATCGGACCGGTGGCGATGAGTTCCGAATTCCGTTCGGTGCGTGCCTGGATGAAGTAATCCCTGTCACTGACATTGATCGGCTTCCCGTCCAGGGATTCACTGCTGAACAGAATGGCGCCAGTAGCGTCGGTGACGCCGATGATGCTTACGTTAGGCAGAAAACGCTTGTGTTGCCGGATGTAATCGGAAAAATCGATCGAACTCTGCTTGTTGCCTTGATTCAACTGATGCACGTAGGCGATCGAATGCAGCGCGACGTTGATCTTCTCGAAACGTCCTGCGATTTCACGGTCCAACAGTTGGGCCACATTCTTGGCCAGGAGAATCGAGTTGTCCCGGTCGTATTTCTGGCTTTGCTTGATTGAAGCGCTGACCAGGGCAATGACAAGGGCAATGACCGTGACCACTGCGCCGGCGTAGAGCGGCCAGCGGGGCGTTTTTTGACTGATCGCTGTGCCCTTTCCGCCTTGTTGTGGATCATCCGTCGCGGCGGCGGGAACCGACTTCAATGCCATAAACAAGAAAAAAGCTGTTACAGCAACGAACAAGATCCCCTTGGCCGTCGAGAGCAGAACGACCGCGTCGTTGCTGGGCGCGAGCGGCAGCAATTTGTCCGACAGGAAAATCCACGCCAGTGCCAACACGGCATAGCTGATGACGGAAAAGAGAATGAAATGCTGGCGTGAACTGCTGGACATGTCTGGCCACCTGAAGCCGTTTCGGGCACGCAATCTTGTCTTGAAGTGATCCGAGCCTTGCTCTCTCTTCTGTTGCGCTGCAACACGTGCCATGAAGCACAGGAGGCCCGGAAGGCTTTCTTTTTACGACGACAACTTACCACAAATGAATGTAAAGAATTGTCAGCGAGAAGCGATGTGAAATGTTTTGCGAACCGTCTGTGTCTATCGCGCCAAAAATACGTGATGAGACTCGGTTTTTCGACCCGGACGATTGAGCGCTGGCCGAATTGTGGTCGGCCGGGCAAGCGCGGGTATCTGTCCAATCGCTACTCAAGTCGCGGACGATAACCAAAACCACGCTTGCTGAACACGAGACATTTCCATAATATTGGAACTATGGAAAACAAAGATGCTGTAAATGCCTTCGCCGCTCTGGCCCAGGAGAGTCGCCTCACCGTCTTGCGCCTGCTGGTGCAGAACGGCCCGGACGGGCTGACGCCGGGGGTGATTTGCGAGACGCTGGAAATGCCGGCGCCGACGCTGTCCTTCCATCTCAAGACGCTGGCGCAGGCCGGGTTGATCGTTGCCACGCAGGAGGGGCGCTTCGTGCGCTACCGCGCGGCGATGCCGGCCATCCGGGCGCTGGCGTCCTTTCTGACCGAAGACTGCTGCAAGGGGCAGCTGTCCCGCTGTTGAATCGACGAGGAGAACCTGTGACTGCGAAACGACCCTTCAACGTGCTGGTGCTGTGCACCGGCAATTCGGCCCGCTCGATTCTCGGCGAGGCGTTGTTCAACCACCTCGGCCGCGGGCGCGTGAAGGCGTTCTCGGCGGGCAGCAAGCCGTCGGGGCAGGTCAATCCGGTGGCGCTGGAGACTCTGGAAAAGCACGGCGTGCCGCTGCCGGCGGACGCGCGCAGCAAGTCGTGGGACGAGTTCGCGGCGCCGGGCGCGCCGCACATCGACTACATCTTCACCGTCTGCGCCAGCGCGGCCGGCGAGGCGTGCCCGATCTGGCCGGGGCATCCGACGACGGCGCACTGGGGCATCGCCGATCCGGCGCACGTCGAGCCGATGGAGGCACGCCGCGCGGCGTTCGAGCAGGCGTACCGCTCGCTGGAAAAGCGCATCGCGGCCTTCCTCGCGCTCGACCTGGAGTTGATGTCGGCGAAGGACGTGGCGACGGCGGCGCGGTTGATCCATGAGGCGGTGGCGGAAGGAGAGAAGTGATGAGCGCGCAATGCGAGGTGGCGATCAAGCAATCGTCGGGCGCGCCGATGAGCGTCTTCGAGCGCTACCTGACGGTGTGGGTGTTCCTGTGCATCGTCGCCGGCGTGGTGCTCGGGCAGGCGCTGCCGGGCGTGTTCCAGGCGATCGGGCGCATCGAGTATGCGCAGGTCAACCTGCCGGTCGGGCTGCTGATCTGGGTGATGATCATCCCGATGCTGGTCAAGGTCGATTTCGGCGCGCTGCACGAGGTGCGCCAGCACGTGCGCGGCATCGGCGTGACGCTGTTCATCAACTGGCTGGTCAAGCCGTTCTCGATGGCATTCCTCGGCTGGTTGTTCGTGCGCCAGATTTTCGCACCCTACCTGCCGGCCGGCCAGCTCGACAGCTACATCGCCGGGCTGATCCTGCTCGCCGCGGCGCCATGCACGGCGATGGTCTTCGTGTGGAGCCGGTTGTCGAACGGCGACCCGCTGTTCACCCTGTCGCAGGTGGCGCTGAACGACACCATCATGATCTTCGCCTTCGCGCCGCTGGTCGGCTTCCTGCTCGGCATTTCGGCGATCACCGTGCCGTGGGCGACGCTGTTTACGTCGGTGGTGCTGTACATCGTCATTCCGCTAATCCTCGCCCAGCTCTGGCGCAAGTCGCTGTTGAAGGGCGGGCAGGCGGCGTTCGACGCGGCGATGGAGCGGATCGGGCCGTGGTCGATCACCGCGCTGCTCGCCACGCTGGTGCTGCTCTTCGCCTTCCAGGGCAAGGCCATCATCGAGCAGCCGCTGACCATCGCGCTGCTGGCGGTGCCGATCCTGATCCAGGTGTTCTTCAACTCATCGCTGGCCTACTGGCTGAACCGGAAAGTTGGCGAGAAGCATTCGGTGGCCTGCCCGTCGGCGCTGATCGGCGCGTCGAATTTCTTCGAGTTGGCCGTTGCGGCGGCGATCAGCCTGTTCGGCTTCGAGTCCGGCGCCGCGCTGGCCACCGT
>JARKPC010000017.1 GCA_029975435.1 Propionivibrio sp.
GACGGCCATGAGCGATCTAACCATCTTCCCCGCCGACATCGCCGAGATGTCCGTCAGCCAACTGGCTGCACTGCCGCCCGAGCAGAAGCGCGAGATCGACAAGAACCACGACGCGGCTATCGACTGGCTCAAGAAGGCCCGCACCAAGTTCGACGCGGCGCAGGATCAGTGCTACGGCGAGCAGGCCCGCGCCGCGCTGCGTGAATCCGGCCGCGATTTCGGCACCGCCCACATCAGCGATGGCCCGCTGCGGCTCAAGTTCGAGTTGCCCAAGAAGGTCAGCTGGAACCAGCAGCAATTGACCGAAATCGCCGAACGCATCGTGGCATCAGGCGAGAAGGTCGAGGGCTACCTCGACATCAAGTTGTCCGTCTCCGAATCCCGCTTCACGAACTGGCCGCCTGCCTTGCAGCAGCAGTTCGCCGCCGCTCGCACCGTGGATTCCGGCAAGCCGTCTTTCACTCTTTCCCTTGATTCGGAGTAATGGCCATGAGTGCAATCATTCCCTTCCAGTTTGAAGCGCACGCTGTGCGCGTTCAGGTCGACGACGCGGGCCAGCCGTGGTTCAACGCCGCCGACGTCTGCGCGGCTTTGGAACTCTCGAATCCGCGCGATGCTCTCGCCAAACACGTCGATTCGGATGATGTCGCAAAACGCGACATCATCGACAACCTTGGACGCACCCAGCGCGCCAACCACGTCAACGAGTCGGGTCTCTACGCCCTGATCCTCGGCAGCACCAAGGATGCCGCTAAGCGCTTCAAACGTTGGGTGACCAGCGAGGTGCTGCCCGCGATCCGCAAGACCGGCAGCTATGCCGTTCCCGCTGCGCTGGGGGCCTTGCCTGCACCGACCCATGACCGTGTATCCGCGATTCTGCTGATCGGCGAGGCTGTGGCGAAGGTGCCGGGCGTCAAGCCGGGCATCGCAGCGGCGGCAACGCTCACCTGCATTCAGGAGAACACGGGCATCACCACCGAGGTGCTGCGCCGCGCGCTGCCGTCGGCCAACGAACCGATCTGCGCGCTCAACGCCACCCAGCTCGGCAAGCTGCTCAACCGCTCGGCCAAAGCTACGAACCAGATGCTGGCAGCGGCTGGCCTGCAGTTCCGGAACGACCGTGACGAATGGGAACTGACCGAGGCTGGTGAAGCATGGGCCGAGGCCATGCCGTACTCGCGCAACGGCCACAGCGGCTACCAGATCCTCTGGAATCCCGCCGTCGCCGATGAACTGAAGGAGGCCGCGTGATGAGCCTTCCCATCATCTCCGCGCAGCAGCGCATGGCCGAACGCAAGGGCGTGAAGCTCTTGATGCTGGGCAAATCCGGCATCGGCAAGACCACCCGGCTCAAGGATCTCGACCCGGCCACCACGCTGTTCCTCGACATTGAGGCGGGCGATCTCGCCGTGGCCGACTGGCCCGGCGACACCATCCGTCCGGCATCCTGGCCAGAGAGCCGCGACTTCTTCGTGTTTCTCGCGGGCCCGGACAAGTCGCTGCCACCGGAGTCGGCGTTTTCGCAGGCGCACTTCGATCACGTCGTCGAGAAGTTCGGTGACCCGGCGCAACTGGGCCGCTACCAGACCTTCTTCCTCGACTCGATCACGCAGCTGTCGCGCCAGTGCTTCGCGTGGTGCAAGACGCAACCCGGCGCGGTCAGCGACCGTACCGGCAAGCCGGACATGCGCGGCGCCTACGGCCTGCTCGGGCAGGAAATGATCAGCGCTTTGACCCATCTGCAGCACGCACGCGGCAAGAACGTGGTGTTCGTGGCCATCCTCGACGAGCGGCTCGATGACTACAACCGCAAGGTGTTCGTGCCGCAGATCGAAGGCAGCAAGACCGCACTGGAGCTGCCCGGCATCGTCGACGAGGTTGTGACGCTGGCCGAGATCAAGGCCCAGGAAGCAGACGGCAGTGGCAGCACATACCGCGCCTTCGTCACGCACACCGTCAATCCCTACGGCTTCCCCGCCAAAGACCGCAGCGGTCGCCTCGATCCGCTCGAGCCGCCCAACTTGCGCGCACTGATCGCCAAGTGCGCGGGTGAGTCCGCCACGCCCGTTCGCACTGCCACCACCCAATCCCACGAATCTCAGGAGTAATCGCCATGACCCAGCAATCCACCACCAGCAACAACTGGAACGACTTCAACGACGCCGAATCACAGCAATCCGGCTTTGACCTGATCCCCAAGGGCACCGTTGTCCCTGTGCGCATGACCCTCAAGCCCGGTGGTTATGACGATCCCAGCCAAGGCTGGGGCGGCGGTTACGCCACCGAGTCCTTCGACACCGGTTCGATCTATCTGGCCGCCGAGTTCGTGGTCACCGCTGGCGACCACGCCAAACGCAAGATGTGGTCGAACATCGGCCTGCATTCGCAGAAGGGGCCGACCTGGGGTCAGATGGGGCGCAGCTTCATTCGCGCCGCGCTCAACAGCGCCCGCAACGTCCACCCGCAGGACAACAGTCCCCAGGCCGCCGCCGCGCGCCGCATTCAGGGCATCCACGAACTGGATGGCCTGGAGTTCCTCGCCCGCGTCGACATCGAGAAGGATGGGAAGGGCCAGGACCGCAACGTGGTCAAGGTCGCGGTCGAACCCGATCACCCCGACTACGCCAAGTTGATGGGCGTGCCGCCCAAGTCCACGGGTGGGGGCACTTCCGGTGCTCCGGCACAGCCAGCGGCACCCGCGTATCAGGCAGCGCCTGTCCAACGCGCACCCGTGACGGGCAAACCGTCGTGGGCGCAGTGAGGGAGGCCGATGAAATGCTGGGTCTGCAAACGACAAGCACGCGGCTACGGCCACACGGACGGTCGATTCAAGACCGGCGATGCGCGCCGCTACGTGCTCGACTGGGTGTTCTGTTCCCGTCGCTGCCAGGACGCGTTCCACGCGCTGTACGGCAACTGGCAACAGGCCAAGGATGGCTACATCGGCAAGACGGAGGTCGCCATGATCGATCCGTCTGAAGTCGAACTGGCCGCCATGCGCCAATGCCTCAAGTCCTTCGGCGAGGCGGCGGGCGAGATCGGTTTTACCAAGCCTCTGGGCGACTACTCCGAGGCCGAAGCGCTGCGGGTGATCGATGCCATCGTCACTTGCTGGTCGGAGGCGATGGTCGCGCACCACGAGGTCACCAAGTTCCCGCCCGTGCGGGGCTTGCCGCCCACGCCCGATCCGCTGGCACCCGATGCCGCCAATCCGTTCGCGGATCTGGAGGATGACCTGCCTTGGGATGAACCGAAGGGGAAGAAGCCATGATGGACTTCAATTCCTCATCAAGCATCGCGGGCCAGGTCACCGCCCTGGTCGACGCCGGGTTGCAACAGGCCCGAGCCCGTCAATCCGAGCGCCAGTACCTCGGGGCCTCGCGCCTCGGGGTGGCCTGCGAGCGCGCCCTGCAATTCGAGTACGCCAAGGCTCCCATCGACCACGGGCGGGACACCCCGGGCCGGATGCTGCGCATCTTCGAGCGTGGCCATGTCATGGAGGACTGCATGGTCGCGTGGCTGCGGGAGGCAGGCTTTGACTTGCGCACCCGCAAGCCTGACGGCGAGCAGTTCGGTTTCTCGGTGGCAGACGGTCGCCTGCAGGGCCACATTGACGGCGTCATCGTGGGTGGCCCTGAGGGCTTTGCCTATCCCGGACTGTGGGAATGCAAATGCCTGGGCAACAAGTCCTGGAGCGATCTGGAGAGAAAGGGCTTGGCGATCTCCAAGCCCATCTACGCCGCGCAAGTGGCGATCTACCAAGCCTATCTCGAACTGCACGAGCACCCGGCGATCTTCACGGCGCTCAACGCCGACACGATGGAGATCTACACCGAGCTCGTGCCCTTTGATGCAGCCCTTGCCCAGCGCATGTCGGATCGTGCGGTGAAGGTCATCTCAGCCACGGAAGCAGGCGAACTGCTGCCACGTGGCTTCCATGACCCGACCCACTTCGAATGTCGGATGTGTGCATGGCAAGACCGCTGCTGGAGGACACAAGCATGACCGACAACACCCTTTCATCTACCGGCATCGAACCGATGATCGACGCCAAGCAGGCGGCTGCCGCGCTGCGCCTGCCGTATTACTGGTTCGCCGATCACGCGATGCGCAGCAAATACCGGATTCCCCACTACCTGATGGGTGGGCTGGTGCGCTATCGCCTGTCAGAGCTTTCTACCCCGAATGTTTCATAAACCCGCAGCCTGATGCCAATGTGATGATATTTTGGCCATAACGGAAGTCAGCCTCCTCGGAGCGTGGCCGATGTTTTGCGTGGGACCGCCGGAATCGTTCGTTTCTCCACCTCGCGTTGTGACGC
>JARKPC010000047.1 GCA_029975435.1 Propionivibrio sp.
TTTCTTCGTGCCCGGTTCGATCATCAACATGATATCCGGCAACCTGTCGATCATGTATGGCTACAAGGGGCCCAACATTGCTCTCGTCAGCGCCTGTTCCACCGGAACGCACAGTATCGGAGATGCGGCGCGGCTGATTGAATACGGTGATGCTGACGTCATGATTGCTGGCGGCGCGGAGTGTACGGTTTCTCCACTTGGCCTCGGCGGCTTCTGTGCCGCTCGTGCTCTGTCGACGCGCAACGACGATCCCAAGACCGCCAGCCGTCCGTGGGACAAGGACCGCGACGGTTTCGTCCTCAGCGAGGGAGCCGGGGTGCTGGTGCTCGAAGAGTACGAACACGCCAAGGCTCGCGGTGCGAGAATCTACGGTGAGTTGGCCGGCTTCGGCATGAGCGCGGACGCTAACCACATGACCGCTCCGTGCGAGGATGGCGAGGGTGCCGCCCGGTGCATGACGAATGCGCTGCGCAACTCGCGGGTCAATGTTGACGAGGTTCATTACCTCAACGCACACGGGACGTCGACGCCGCTTGGCGATGTGGCAGAAACGGTTGCAGTGAAGCGTGCATTCGGCGATCACGCCAAGAAGTTGGTGGTCAACTCGACCAAGTCGATGACCGGACATTTGCTCGGGGCAGCGGGAGGCATCGAGGCTGTTTTCTCGACACTGGCCGTCTATCACCAGATTTCTCCGCCGACCATCAATATCTTCAACCAGGATGAGGCGTGCGACCTTGACTACTGTGCCAATGAAGCGCGGCAGATGAAGATCGACGTGGCCATATCCAATTCCTTCGGTTTTGGTGGAACCAACGGCACCGTCGTGATCCGGCGCGTGTAGTTTTCCCGCTTTTGCCAAAGAACGGTGCAGTTTCCGATTACTATCGAACTGCGCCGTTCGTTTATCCACTCTCTGCTTACCTGCGCCGTGCATGGCACGGCGGTGGCATGCCTTTTTACCGTACCGCTTGATTGGCATTGGCGGGCAGTTGCGCTTCCGCTGATTGCAGGCTCGTTGTGGTCTGCCTTGCGTTCCAGCCGGTTTGCGTCATTACGCCTGGCCGTAAACGAGGGGTTGTCGGTTCTTGAGGCCGATGGAAAGCGCGTGGCAACTGAATTGCTTCCCGGATGCACCACGTTTACCTGGCTCGTGGTGTTGCGATTCCGGATCAACGGAGAAAGCAAAGCGCACGCATTGACGCTGCTGCCCGATCAGATGTCTCGCGACGAATTCAGGAAGCTTCGATTGTGGCTACGCTGGAACGCTACGACCGGGAAGTGTGACGATTCGGGTTCCTGAGGACCGTGTTCTTTGCTTTTTTCAGTGTGGCGGGATAATCCCGGCTGAAGTGCAGCCCGCGGCTCTCACGGCGCTTCAGGGCGCAACGGACGATCAGGTCGGCGGTGACGACCAGATTCCGCAATTCGATCAGATCGTGGCAGACCCTGAAGTTCGAATAGTATTCGTGGATTTCCTTCTCCAGCAAGCGAATCCGGTGCTGGGCGCGTTGCAGGCGCTTGGTCGTGCGTACGATGCCGACGTAATCCCACATGAAGCGGCGCAGTTCATCCCAGTTGTGCGAGATCACGATTTCTTCGTCCGGGTCGGATACCCGACTTTCATCCCATTCGGGCAATTCCGGCATCTCGACCTTCGGCTGAGCTAGCATGTCGTTCACGGCGGCCTCTGAAAACACGAGGCATTCGAGCAGGGAGTTGCTGGCCAGCCGGTTGGCTCCGTGCAGCCCCGTGCAGGAAGCTTCGCCAGCGACATAAAGTCCCGGGATGTTGGTTCGGGCGCGCAGATCGCTGACGATGCCGCCACAGGTGTAGTGTGCCGCCGGGACGACCGGAATGGGATCCGTCGTGATGTCGATTCCCAGTTCCAGGCAGCGCGCCATGATGTTCGGAAAATGTTCCCTCAGGAAATCGGCCGGTTTGTGCGAGATGTCCAGATAAACGCAGTCGAGTCCACGCTTCTTCATCTCGAAATCGATGGCGCGCGCAACGACATCGCGCGGGGCCAGTTCGGCACGCGGATCGTGGCCCGGCATGAAGCGCGTCCCGTCGGGCAGTTTCAGCAAACCGCCTTCGCCACGCACTGCTTCGGAGATCAGGAAAGACTTTGCTTGCGGGTGGTACAGGCAGGTGGGGTGGAACTGGATGAACTCCATGTTTGCCACCTCGCAGCCGGCGCGCCAGGCCATGGCAATGCCGTCTCCAGTGGAGGTGTCCGGGCTTGTCGTGTAGAGATAGACTTTTCCTGCGCCGCCAGTGGCGATCAACGTGTGCGATGCGCCGATCGTCACGACCTCTCCATTGATGTTATCGAGGGCGTAAGCGCCATAGCAGCGGTTGTCCGCCAGCCCCAGTTTGTCCGCGGTGATGAGGTCGATGGCGATGTGGTGTTCGAGTACGGTAATGTTGGGGTGTCGCCGTACGTTTTGCGTCAGGGCTTCCTGTACGGCAAATCCGGTTGCATCTGCCACGTGGATGACCCGGCGGGCGCTGTGACCGCCTTCGCGCGTCAGATGGTACCCGGCCTCATCACGAGTGAATTTGACACCTTGTTCGATCAGCCATTCGATGGATCTTCGACCGTTCTCGATGACAAACCGCGTGGCCTCGGGATCGTTGAGGTATCCCCCCGCGATGAGAGTGTCGCGGATATGGTCTTCCGTCGAGTCTTCCCTGTCCAGAACGGCAGCGATTCCTCCCTGCGCCCGGCTCGAAGCGCTTTCGTCCAGAGTGCGCTTGCTGATAAGGCCGACTTTGCGGGTTTCGGCCAGTCGGATTGCCGCGGATTGCCCAGCCAAACCACTTCCAACTACAAGAACGTCAAAGTGAAGCACCACGTCGGAGTCCCTTAATTCGCGAACGACACAATCGATAAATATAACACGGTGAGTGAAATCCGGGATTCGGATTGTGTGTCGAAATCCCGGATTTCGAGGGACGCGCGGTAGCTCTGTGGTACTATTCGCGTCGGCGGGTCTCCCCGCATTGCAGGATGGTGAACCTGGTCAGGTCCGGAAGGAAGCAGCCACAGCCATTTACTGTGAGTGCCGGGGTAAGGCTCGCCACCTTCATTTTTGTCGTCCGCTTTCCGTCGTCTGCCCCGGCACGATGCGAGGATATCTGGTCCGCCAGGCCGGTGCGGGGCACGGCGCGGCGCGCCGAAATGCGTCTTCGTCCTACCAATTTCCCGGAATTTTCTTGCAATGACTGATTCCAGATTGCCGCCAAAGGTTGGCTTTGTGTCCCTCGGGTGCCCGAAGGCCTTGGTCGATTCCGAGCAAATACTCACCAAATTGCGCGCCGAGGGGTACGTCATTTCTCCTTCCTACGAAGGTGCAGATCTCGTAGTGGTCAATACCTGCGGTTTTATAGACACGGCGGTCGAGGAGTCGCTGGAGGCCATCGGCGAGGCGCTTGAAGAAAACGGCAAGGTCATCGTCACCGGTTGCCTTGGCGCGAAGCAGGAACTGGTGCGCGAGGCGCATCCGAAGGTCCTGGCGATCACCGGTCCGCATGCGGCCGACGAGGTGCTGCAGCACGTGCATACCCACTTGCCTCAACCCCACGATCCGTTCACCAGTCTGGTGCCGCCGCAAGGCATCAAGCTGACGCCGCAGCATTTTGCCTACCTCAAGATATCCGAAGGCTGCAACCACAGTTGCACCTTCTGCATCATCCCGTCGCTGCGTGGCCCCTTGGTCAGCCGGGCGATCGGCGACGTGCTCACCGAGGCGAAAAACCTGGCTGAAGCCGGTGTGCGCGAGTTGCTGGTCATCTCGCAGGACACCAGCGCGTACGGCGTCGATGTGAAATACCGAACCGGGTTCGTCGGCGGACGCCCGGTCAAGACGCGATTGAAGGAACTGTGCGAGGCGTTGGCCGAATTCGGCATCTGGGTGCGCCTGCATTATGTTTACCCGTATCCGAGTGTCGACGACCTGATTCCGTTGATGGCAGAGGGCAAGATCCTGCCCTACCTCGACGTGCCGTTCCAGCATTCGAATTCGCGCATCCTCAAGGCCATGAAACGGCCGGCCAGCGCCGAGAACAATCTGGAGCGCATCAAGGCGTGGCGCGCGATCTGCCCCGACCTCACTATTCGCAGTACCTTCATTACTGGCTTCCCTGGCGAGACCGAGGTGGAGTTTGAGGAACTGCTGGCATTTCTGGAAGAAGCCCGGCTCGACCGGGTGGGCTGCTTCGCTTATTCGCCGGTCGAAGGCGCCGCGGCCAACGAACTGCCGGGTGCCGTGCCGGATGAAGTGCGCGAAGAGCGCCGGCGGCGCCTGATGGACGTGCAGGAGGATATCTCCGCCGATCTGCTGGCGGCCAAGATTGGGCGTGAAATTACCGTACTCGTTGATGCGGTGGATGACGAGGGCGCAATTGCTCGCTCGTCGGCGGATGCGCCGGAAATCGACGGCCTTGTCTTCATCGATCAGTTTTACGATGCCGAACCTGGCGATTTCCTGCAGGTACGCGTGATCGATGCTGACGAGCATGATCTGTATGCTGAGATTGTGGAGAACTGACCACAGTTTTTTTGGGGGAGAGTGAGCGTGTCCCGGGCAGAACTGATCGAACAACTTGCGGCCATCGTTGGCGCGGAAAACGTATTGACAGCAGCTGACGATATGTATTCGTATCTCGGCGACTGGCGCGGTCGTTATCGTGGCGCGGCACGGTGTGTGGTGCGTCCAGCGAGTACGGCCGAAGTGTCGGCTGTTGTGCGCGTATGCGGCCAGGCCGGCGTGGCGATGGTGCCGCAGGGCGGCAATACGAGCCACTGCGGTGCGAGCATTCCCGATACGAGCGGCGAGGCCGTGCTGATCAGCTTGTCGCGCATGAACAGAATCCGGTCGGTCGATCCGGCCAACAATACCATAACGGTCGAAGCCGGATGCGTGCTGCAAACACTGCAGGAAGCGGCTTTCGAGGCGGGCCGGTTGTTCCCGCTGTCGCTGGCCGCCGAAGGCAGTTGCCAGATTGGCGGCAATTTGTCGACCAATGCCGGCGGCGTGCAGGTCCTGCGTTACGGCAACACGCGCGAACTCGCCTTGGGGTTGGAGGTGGTTCTACCCAGCGGCCAAGTGTGGGACGGTCTGCGCGGCTTGCGCAAAGACAACACCGGCTACGACCTAAAGCAGCTTTTCATCGGCGCCGAAGGCACGCTAGGCATCATTACGGCGGCCGTCATGAAACTCTTTCCCTTGCCGCAGGCCACCGCCACGGCCTGGCTGGCGATCGCCTCGCCGCATGCGGCGGTCAGACTGCTCAACGATCTGCAGGCGGCGTTCGGCACCACGCTTACGGCGTGTGAACTGGTCTCTGACATCTCGCTCGGCATGGTGCTCAAACACATCCGCGGCGCGCAGCCGCCGTTGTCCAACAGTCCGTGGTATCTGCTCGTCGAACTGTCCGGGCCGGGCGGGGAGGTGAGTTTGCGCAGTGCCCTGGAGGGTTTTCTCGAACAGGCACTGGAGGGCGAAGTCATTGCAGATGCCGTGGTGGCGCAGAGCGGTGAGCAGGCCGAGCGCCTGTGGATGCTGCGCGAGAGCATCAGCGAAGCGCAGAAGATCGAAGGTTTCAGCATCAAGCACGACATCTCCGTGCCCGTGTCGCGCATCGGCGAATTCGTCGACCGTGCCGACGCGGCGTTGAAAGCCGCTTATCCCGGCATTCGCATCGTCGCGTTCGGACATGTCGGGGACGGCAACCTGCATTACAACCAGTCGAAGCCGGAAGCCGGCGAAAACGCCGCGTTCATTGCCTCTCAGGCGCAGGTCAACGAGATCGTGCATGATATCGTCCATGAACTCGGCGGCAGCATCAGCGCGGAGCACGGAATAGGCCAGCTCAAGCGTGAGGAGATTCTCCGCTACAAGAGCACTGTCGAAATGGACATGATGCGGGCGATCAAGCGGGCGTTCGACCCGCAGGGAATCATGAATCCCGGGAAGGTTCTTTAGCCCAGCCAAACGCTATCCGTGGGGAGACCAACAACCTGGTCCGGGAGCAACAGATTTGGGTGTGCGCAAACAGAAAAGCCGTTCAGCTTCCTGAACGGCTTTTTGCAGAGCGGAACCCTGCAAGGGTGTCTTACACGGCGCGCCTGCGAATCGCTCCAAGTCCCAACATCGCCAGCGCCAGCAGGGCAAGCGACCCGGGCTCGGGAACGTCGTTGTCACACGGCGGGGTTCCCGGAACGCCACAGACCGGCGTGAGGTTTTGGGTGAACCAGGTTTGATGGAAGGCAACCGCATTGTGCAATCCTGCTGTGTTCGATCCCTGCAGCACGATAGCATCTCCGGCTCCGTTGCCAAAACCGACCGCGGCTGTCGTGCTTGTCTGGGTGACTTCCCACGGCATGTCAAGCCAGAAAAAGCCGATAGCCCCTTGTCCGGCTGGGATGGCGTAGTCAGGGCCGCGGACGACCATCTGGAACGTGTTCAGCAAGCCGCCCTGCGAATTGTAATAGCCAACGTGATCCCAGGTCAGGATCGTCTGGTTGGCATCCTGGCGGAGGTGCAACACGCCGCTCAGTGCATTGCGCGTGTCCACATCACCGAACCAGATGGAAATGGTCGGGATGCTGGCGCCGATCGGGCCGGTTGGGATATAGGCCGAGTTGCCGGATCCGAAACTGATGTTGCCGTTATTGTTGGCGTAAAACTGTGTATAACTGCCGCCAAAGAACGAGAACGTGTACCCGAAATTGATCGGGCCGCTGAAACCATCATCGTTCCGGCCTGATGCCAAGCCGGCGCCGTTGGCGTTTCCACCGCCGGTCATCACGACCACGTTGCCAATCCCTCCGCCGATTACGTCGGTGTATAGCTGTGCCGTCGGTGTCAGTGAGGATTGCGGGAAGTACTCGATGGCCGCTTGAGCCGGAGCGATCAAGGCGGTCAGTGCGACGGCACTAAGGAATTTTTGCAGTTTCATTGGGGCTCTCCACTTGTCATTGGCTTGGGATTCGGGTGCGAGACATGCGATCCCGTTCTTTTCGGTGAAGTAGAAAGCGATATGTGTGCCTGGTTGTCTAATTGATTGATATTAAATATTAAAAATCATATATTCAACAACGGTTGTTAAGATGTGTAAAAAGAATCGACAGTTGTCTGTTTCCTGTGCCGGATCTATCTCTGGTTGTTTGAACGGCGCTCATCACGAACCGGCTATTGCTTCAACAGCGCATAGATAGCCGGGATGGCAGCGAGCGTCAGTATGGCGGAAGAAACCGCGCTGCCGACCACCGTCACCCCGCAGCGTTTGCAGCCTGCGCCGGTGGTGGCCAGCATCATCTCGGAGCAAGGAAGAACAGGTCAGTTCAAGCGCGAGGAGATTCTCCGTTGCAAGGGTTTTGTCGAAATGGGCATGATGCGCGCCGCCAAGCAGGCGTTTGACCCTCATGGCATCATGAATCCAGAGAAGGTGATTTCAACCTCATGGTCGAGTGTCAGGCCTTTGACTCGAGACAAGCGCAAAGTGTTACCGGGCAGTTCGATGGCGCCCTTGAACGCTGGGTGCCCATCGGCCAGCGGTCCGATTCCGACGCTTCCCGAGCTACTTGGCCGGCGCCGGCGCCGAAGGCGTCTTGTTCCGCTGCTCCATCGTCACCTGAATTATGTCCATGCGCTTTTCTATCTGCTGCACCGGCTGAACGGCGGCCGTGGGTTTGGCCGTGGGCATCGCGGGCGCTTGGGCGGTGGGGACGGCGTCCGTCTTCTGGTCGGGATGGTGGGCCTCCTCGGCAACGGCGGGCAGGGCCAGCAACAGCGAGGCGGCGATGGCCGTGAGGGTGTTTCTCATGGCGTCTTCTCCTTGTCGGCGACGTGTTTCGTCTGTACATGCACAGTCTAAGCAACGGTGCTGTCGCAACAATGACGCGGAGATTACATTCGTGAAAGGTTGGTCCGGACGGCGATGCCGTGAAGCTCACTCCAGGCTCATGCGGATGATCGGGCAGGGCATGTCCTCGCCGCCGCATTCGCATTCGCGCACGAGTTGGCGCAACGCATCGGCCATCTTGCCGAGGCGCGTGATGCGCAGTTCGATGTCCTGGATCTTCTCGCTGGCGAGTTGGCGGGCGACATGGTGATCGCGGTTGTCGTTGAGCGACAACAGATCGGCGACTTCTTCCAGGGTGAAGCCGACGGTCTGGGCGCGCTTGATGAAGCGCAGGCGGTCGACATGGTCGTCGCTGTAACGCCTCATTCCGCCGGTCTCCGAGGGAGTTTCCAGGAGTCCGCGCCGCTGGTAGTAGCGCACCGTCTCCACGCCCACGTCGGCAGCTTTGGCGAGCTTGCCGATGCTCAGATTGGTTTTCATGAAATACCTCTTGACTCCGTACTATGGTACGGAGTTTAGACTGGTTCGCATCGTGATTCCATAGGAGTGGAGATGATCATGAATACCTCGCAGAACGTGCTCGAAACGATCGACCTTGCAGTCGAAGGAATGACCTGTGCCGCATGCGCGGCGCGACTCGAGAAACAGCTCAACCGGCTTCCCGGCGTCGAGGCGGTGGTCAATTTTGCGGCCGAGCGCGCGCGCATCCGCTACGTGGTGGGCGCTACCGATACCGAGCGGCTGCTGGCGACCGTCGCCAAAACTGGCTTCGCCGCCAGCCTTGCCCGCGACGACACGCGCGCAGACGAAAAAGCGCGCAAGCTCGCCGCGTATCGCCGCGAACTGGTCCTGTTCTGGGTTTCGGCGGCGCTGACGCTGCCGCTGGTCGCCCAGATGCTGTTCATGTTCGGCACCGAGACGCATGCAGATATCGTCCCGCGCTGGCTGCAGCTGGCGCTGGCGACGCCCGTGCAACTGTGGATCGGCGGGCGCTTCTACCGCGGAGCATGGAACGCGCTACGCAACCGGGCCGGCAACATGGACGTTCTCGTCGCGTTGGGCACCAGCATGGCCTGGGGCTACAGCGTGGCGGTGACGCTGGGTGGCTGGGCGTACCAGCATGTGTACTTCGAGGCCTCAGCGACGGTCATTACGCTGGTGCTGCTTGGCAAGCTGCTGGAAGCGCGGGCCAAGGCGCGTACTTCGGCGGCGATCGAGGCGCTGGTGCGCTTGCAGCCGCAGACGGCGCGGCTTGAGCGCGACGGGCAACTGGTCGATGTGCCGGTGGCGCAACTTATTCCTGGCGACGTGTTCGTCGTCCGCCCCGGCGAGGCGATGCCGGTCGACGGCGAGGTGCTCGACGGCACCTCGAATGCCAATGAGGCCATGCTTACCGGCGAGGCCATGCCAGTCGCCAAGGCGCCGGGGAGCCGGGTCTTCGCGGCTACGGTCAATGGCGAAGGGTTGCTGCGCTGCCGCGCCACAGGCGTCGGCGCCCATACGCTGCTGGCCGGCATCATCCGCCTCGTCGAAGAGGCGCAAGGTTCGAAGGCGCCGGTTCAGCGTCTTGCCGACCGGGTTTCCGCCGTCTTCGTGCCGGTTGTGGTGGCGATCGCGTGCGCGACCTTCATCGGCTGGTGGCTGGTCAGCGGCGACTTCAGCGCGGCCATGGTCAACGCGGTGGCCGTGCTGGTGATCGCTTGTCCCTGCGCACTCGGACTGGCGACGCCCACGGCGATCATGGTCGGCACCGGGCAGGGAGCGCGGGCCGGCGTGTTGATCCGCAACGCCGAGGCGCTGGAACTGGCGGAGAAGATCGGGGTGCTGGCGGTGGACAAGACCGGCACGCTGACCGAAGGCCGGCCGGTGGTGACCGAGGTGGCAGGGGCTGATGGCAGGCGTTTGCTGAAGTTGGCTGCTGGCCTGGAACAAGGCTCGACTCATCCGCTCGCGGCGGCCATTGTGGCGCGGGCCAAGGACGAAGGCATCGAACTCGACGTTCCGCAGAACATGGAGGCGGTCGTCGGTCGGGGCGTGCGCGGCGACGTCGGCGGCCAGCGGGTACGCGTCGGTTCGCCCGCCTGGTTCGCGCTTGAAGAGCTTGCCGTTCCGCCCGAGGCAGCCATGTTGCAGCAGCAGGGGCGCAGCGTCATCGCGGTCGCCGTCGGCGACGAGGTGCTCGGTTTGATCGGCGTCGCGGATCCCTTGCGCGCGAGTTCCCGGCGCGCCGTGGGGCGCTTGCAGCGACTGGGCGTCGAAGTGGTCATGCTCACCGGGGACAACGCCGGCACCGCCGCGGCAATCGCCCGCGAGGCGGGCATCACGCGCTACGAGGCGGAGGTGTTGCCGGGTGACAAGGCGGCCGCGGTGAATCATCTCAAGGCTGGCAACGGGCACAGGCGTGTGGGGATGGCCGGTGACGGGATCAACGACGCACCGGCGCTGGCCGCGGCCGACGTCAGTTTCGCCATGGGCGCGGGTTCCGACGTGGCGATGCAGGCGGCGGACGTGACGCTGATGCGCGACGACCTCAACGGGGTGGCCGATGCCATTTCGTTGTCCCGCGCCACGCTGTCAAGGATTCGCCAGAACCTGTTCTTCGCCTTCATCTATAACGTGCTCGGACTCCCTCTGGCGGTATTCGGCCTGCTCAACCCAGTGGTCGCGGGCGCGGCGATGGCGGCGAGTTCGGTGTCGGAGGTCG
>JARKPC010000048.1 GCA_029975435.1 Propionivibrio sp.
TGACATTCCTGCCTACCGATCCATCTATCGAAACGAAGCCGTGTCCGCACCCGTTCGGGCGCAAGCTGGCGCTGGCGTGGTCCGCCACTGACGGCGATGTTTCCATGACCACGGCCATGCTCAAGGTCGCCTTCGCCACCTCGGACCGGGTTACGGTCGATCAGCACTTCGGCGCCTCGGTCGGTTTCGCCATCCACGCCATCGACGGCGAGCGCGCGCGGCTGGTCGAAGTGGCGGAGTTCCCTGAAGAATCGATGGACGGCAACGAGAGCAAGCTGGCCGACAAGATCGCCGCGCTTTCCGGGTGCGCCGCCGTGTATTGCCTCGCCGTCGGCGGGTCGGCGGTGCGCCAGTTGCTGGCGGCGGGCGTCCAGCCGATCCGGGTTGATGACGAGGCTGGCATCGAGACGCTGCTCGATGGCCTGCGCCGCGCGGTGCGCGAAGGCGGCGTCGTGTGGGTGGACCGGGCTCTGAAGCGCGACGCCGACACCTCGCGGTTCGACCGGATGGCCGAGGAAGGGTGGCAGGAATGAAAGCCGGGATGAGTGAAAATTCGCTCTTGTTGCTTCGGCCAGATGAAGCAGAGAGTCACCGTCATGCCGGCGCAGGCCGGCATCCAGTATCGGAGCGCAATAGCCGACTGGACCCCGGCCTTCGCCGGGGTGACGAATCTGAACATCATCGGGCCACAGTATTGTTGGCCGAACGCGAAGGCGTCGTAGTCGCATCACATGCCGGCATTACCCGTATTCGGTTGGAGCAGGCAGCGGCCTGTGCCGGGTGCGGAAGTCGCGGAAGCTGCGCGTCATCGTCAGCATCGGCCAAGCCGCAGTTCCTCGATGTGCGCCTGTCCGGACCTGTCGTTCCCGGAGCGCGCGTCACGCTGAGTCTGCCGGAGGCATCGATCGCGCTTGCCGCCGTGCTGGGCTATCTGGTTCCGGTCATCGGCTTGCTGCTTGGCGCGGTGGTTGCCGCCGGGCTGTTTGCCGGCGATCTGCCTGCCGTGTGGGGCGCCGTGCTTGGCTTGGTCGCCGGGCTGATTGCCGTCCGGTTTGGCTCGAACCGTTTTGGCGGGAGCCTCATGGCCCCGTCCGTCTGTCCCTCAATTCCTATCAGCGGAGACCCCTCATGACCTCGATCAATGCGCCGGCCGACCCGATTCTGGAGACCGATTTCATCCGTGAAATGGTGCGCCAGATGCGAGCGCTCGACAGCTACGGCCAGTACGACGGCAAGCCGGTGGCCAGCCTGCTCGAACCGTTCATCCTGAGCAAGGAACGCAAGGCCGAAATCCCCATCATCGGCGATCCCGACGACCTCACGCTGGCGTGCATCAAGGCTTTCTACAACGGTATCGCCGTGATGATCGAGAAGGAATGCGGTTTGATGGCCGTGACGCTGGTCCATCTGAGCCACGAAGGGTTCGGGCGGGTACTCATCACCGTCGGCAAACTGGTAGTGCTCGACCGCACCCTGCGCGACGCGCACCGCTTCGGCTTCGAAAGCCTGTCGAAAATGAAGCATGAAGCAGACAAGCACCTGGCTGTGGCGCTGGAGATCATCGGCAAGTTTCCGGATGTGGCCGGACTGTGAATATCAACTGACTGGAAGGAATGGAAATGGAAGCAATCACTGGCTTGACCCTGAACGGCACCACCTGGACGCCGGAATTCGCCACGGCGCTGGACCCCAAGAAATGCATCGGCTGCGGCCGCTGCTACAAGGTGTGCCCGCGCGACGTGCTCGACCTGATCGATCGCGGCGAGGACATGGAGATGGAAGACGAGGATTACGACGAGGACGATACCGCCTCGGTCATGACCCTCAAGAACGCTGGCGATTGCATCGGCTGCGGTGCCTGCGGCAGGGTCTGCCCGAAAGGCTGCTACACCTACGCGGCGTTGCCGGTTCAGGCGTAGTCGCAGAAATACGGGCCATGTTTTCCTGGTCCGCCATCTTGTGAATCAACCAGGATCAAAGGAGCTGCATCATGTGGGATTACACCGAAAAAGTCCGCGAGCATTTCTTCAATCCGCGCAACGCGGGACCGTTGGACGGCGCCAACGCCGTCGGGGACGTCGGTTCGATCCAGTGCGGTGACGCGCTGCGCCTGATGCTCCGGGTCGATCCCGAAACCGAGCGTATTCTCGACGCGCATTTCCAGACCTTCGGATGCGGCTCCGCCATCGCCTCTTCGTCGGCTCTGACCGAAATCGTCAAGGGCATGACGCTCGACGAAGCGCTGCAGGTCTCCAACCAGCAGATCGCCGACTATCTCGACGGCCTGCCGCCCGAGAAGATGCATTGTTCGGTGATGGGGCGCGAGGCGCTGCAGGCGGCGATCGCCAATTACCGGGGCGAGACCTGGGTAGACGACCATGAGGAAGGCGCGATGGTCTGCAAGTGCTTCGCGGTCGATTCGG
This sequence comes from Propionivibrio sp., assembly GCA_029975435.1. GTDB lineage: Bacteria > Pseudomonadota > Gammaproteobacteria > Burkholderiales > Rhodocyclaceae > Propionivibrio. The sequence goes on from JARKPC010000048.1 coordinate 2,424, forward strand.
TGCTGATCGAGGACGTCGTGCGCGCCAACAACCTGACCACGGTGGAGCAGGTGACGCATTACACCAAGGCGGGTGGTGGCTGCTGCAGTTGTCACGAGGGCATCGAGGAGATCCTGTCCAACGTCTCGGCCGAGCGGTGCACCGCGCCGATGCCGCCGTCGCTGGCCGACGCGCCGAAACCGGCTGCGCAGCCGATCGCGATCCATGTGACCAAGCCTGCGACGGAGCCGGCTGCCAGGCCGCGCCTGACCAACTTCCAGCGCATGCGCAAGATCGAGGAAACCATCGAGGCCATCCGCCCAATGCTGCAGCGCGACCACGGCGACATCGAAGTGGTCGAGATCGACGGCAAGAACATCTACGTCAATCTCAAGGGCGCCTGCCAGGGCTGCATGATGGAACAGGCCACGCTGTCGGGCATCCAGGCCCAGCTTGTCGATGCGCTCGGCGAGTTCGTGCAACTCCTGCCGGCCGGCATGCTCGGTCTGTCGGCGCGGAGGTAACGAAGCCGTTTCTTAACCCCCCCAGCCCCCCTTGTCAGGGGGGAGCCGTGACTCCCTCCCCTGACAAGGGGAGGGCCGGGGAGGGGTTAGCGCAGCAGACGATTTTCCCGGCCAACAGCCATTTCAAGGATCCACCATGAGCCCCATCTACCTCGACAACAACGCGACCACGGCCTGCGATCCGGCCGTGGTCGAAGCGATGCTGCCTTATTTCACCGAGCAGTTCGGCAATGCCTCGTCGATGCACAGCTTCGGCAACAAGGTGGCGCAGGGCCTGAAGGAGGCGCGCGTTGCCGTGCAGAAGCTGATCGGCGCGGAATTCGACTCGGAGATCATCTTCACCTCCTGCGGCACCGAATCCGATTCGACAGCCATCCTTTCCGCACTCAAGGCGCAGCCGGAGCGCAATCAGATCATCACCACGGTGGTCGAGCATCCGGCGATCCTGGCGCTGTGCGAGCACCTGGAGAAGGAGGGCACGGTCGTCCATCGCCTGAAGGTGGACAAGAAGGGCCGTCTGGACATCGACGAATACAAGTCTCTGCTTTCGCCCCGCACGGCCATTGTTTCGGTCATGTGGGCCAATAACGAGACCGGCACGCTGTTCCCGGTCGAGCAGATGGCGGCGATGGCGCGAACGGTCGGGGCCATGTTCCATACCGATGCCGTCCAGGCGGTTGGCAAGGTGCCCATCGACCTCAAGAAGAGCAAGATCGACATGCTGTCGCTCTCCGGCCACAAGCTGCATGCTCCGAAGGGCATCGGCGTGCTCTACCTGCGGCGCAACACGCGCTTTCGCCCGTTGCTGCGTGGCGGGCACCAGGAGCGGGGCCGGCGCGCCGGGACAGAAAATTCGGCATCGATCGTCGGTCTCGGCAAGGCCGCCGAGCAGGCCATGGAATACATGGAGTTCGAGAACACCGAGGTCAAGCGCTTGCGCGACCGGCTGGAGGCCGGGATCCTGGCGCAGGTGCCGCACGCCTTCGTTACGGGCGATCCCGCCAACCGCCTGCCGAACACGGCGAACATCGCCTTCGAATACGTCGAGGGCGAGGCGATTCTGTTGCTGCTCAACAAGCAGGGCATCGCCGCGTCGAGCGGCTCGGCCTGTACCTCGGGGTCGCTGGAGCCGTCGCACGTCATGCGCGCGATGGGTATTCCCTACACCGCCGCGCACGGCACGATCCGTTTCTCGCTCTCGCGCTACAACACCGAGGAGGAAATCGACCGCGTCATCGAGGCGGCTCCGCCGATCATTGCCCAGTTGCGCAAGCTGTCGCCGTACTGGAACGAAAGCGGGCCCACGGCGGCCGAGCAGGCATTCGCGCCGGCCTACGCGTGACCTGATCTGCCAACCGTCAATAGCCTGCCGTCACCCTGGCGAAAGCCTGGATTCAGGGGATGTGCTCATTGGCTCGGCAAGAGCAACACGAATTCCTCTACAGGTGACGGCCGGCCTATCAGGAAGCCCTGATAGGCGTGGCAACCGTATTGACGCAATGCTTCCATCTGTTCGGGCGTTTCCACTCCCTCGGCGAGAACGGAGAGTCCCAGGCTCCGGCCCATGGAAATCACCATGCGGGCAATGACTGCGTCGTTGTCGCTTCCCGGGAGTCTGGCGACGAACGATCGGTCGATCTTGAGTTCGTCCAGCGGCAAGCGCGACAGATAGGCAAGCGAAGAATAACCGGTGCCGAAATCATCCATCGAGAATCCGACCCCGAGTTGCTTGAGCGCGCGCATTTTCTGCATGGCGTTTTCAAGATCCGCGAGGATCACGGATTCCGTCAGCTCGAGCATCAAACGATCCGGCCGTGCGCCGGTCTTGGCGAGAATGCGTTCGACCGACAGCGCAAAATCGTCAAGCTGGAACTGGTGGGCGCTGACATTGACCGAGATACGCAGGCTCGAGGCGTTTTCCCGTGTTGACCAGAGATGAATCTGGTCGCAAGCTTTTTCGATGACCCAATAGCCCAGTTCCTCGATAAGCCCGGTTTCTTCGGCAATCGGAATAAACACCAAAGGTGAAACGAGTCCGCGCTCCGGATGGTTCCAGCGCAACAAGACCTCCGCGCCGATGATCGTTCCCGAGTTGTCCGTCTGAGCCTGGTAGTGGAGCGCGAGGTTCTTGTTCCTGACGGCGATTCTGAGGTCCTGTTCCAGCGAACTCCGTTGATCGAGAGCTGCCTGCATTTCGGGGTCGAAAAAGCGCAGGGCGTCCCTTCCCGATGCTTTGGCCTTATGCAGCGCGATGTCGCAGTTGCCGAGAAGCTGCTCAACCGATTCGCCGCCGCGAAAAAGCGCCACTCCGATGCTGGCGCCAATCGTGATGCCGGGGCTTGCCACTTCAAATGGCTGGCGAAGCGTCTCGGAGATCGAGATGGCCATCGCCTGTGCTTTCGTCGCGGCAGATTCATCGTCCGCGCCGAGATCTTCGATGACGACCGCGAATTCGTCTCCGCCGAGTCGGGCTAGAGTATCGGAGTCCCTCAAGGTGCGACGGATTCTATTGCCGGCCTCGATCAGCAGCCGGTCCCCGATCGCGTAGCCGCGCGTGGAGTTGATCGTGCTGAAATCATTGAGATTGATGATAAGGAAAGCGCCGCGCGAGCCCTATGTGTGTGACAAGGCAACGGCTTGGTTCAGACGGCGCAACGCAAGGAGTGCAAGAATCGCGCGTTTCAATTAGATTGAGTGGGTTTCATCGTCGTCGACCAATTGCATCATGACCTATGGGGAGAATCGCATGAACGCTCTGCACAAACTGGGCTGGATAGGCGGATTGGCCGGGGTGGCCTTGTGCGCGGCCAGCGTTGCGGCGCGCCTGGCGGGAAAATTCTGGCTCGGCGGGTTCCAGACCGGAACGCTGCTACAGGCAGGGATCGCGGCGATGATATTCGGTTGCTTCTGCTTCCTGGCGGTTCTCGTCGAGCGGCGCTGAGTCCGCGCTCGGGCGGCGCGACTTTCTGCAATGATCCGTGTGAACGACGGGAGCGTCGCGTGATCGATCAGGCGCTGCCGGCTTCGCTCATTCCCGCGTGCCGGGCGAGCTGAGGATACACGTCGCGGTTTGCGACAAGCACCGGGTTGCCGTGCCGAAGGCCGTCGTTCTCCATGAACGGATTGCAGACCCCGCCGGCCTCGCGGACCAGCACCAAACCGGCCAGCGCGTCCCACGAGTTCATGTGCGGCTCGAAATAGCCGATCAGGCGGCCGGCAGCGACGTAGGTGATCATCAGCGCACCCGAGCCGTTGCGGATGAACATGCCTCCGTCACGCATGATGGACTCGATGAAGGGCACGAATGCCTCGGTGCCCACGCGGAACGAAGTCCCGACGCCGAGGACGCCGTCCTTGAGCGAGCATCCCGAATGAACGCGGATCGGCTTGTTCCGGCAGTAGGCGCCGCCGCCGGAACGCGCATGAAACAGTTCGTTGGAGTTCGGGTCGTAGACGACGCCGATCACCGGCTCGCCGCGATACACGACCGCGATGGAAACGCACCACGAGAACATGCCGTTGACGAAACACGCCGTGCCGTCGATCGGGTCCACGACCCAGACGAAATCGGCATCGTCCCGATCGCTACCGCCTTCCTCGCCCAGGAAGCCGTCGTCCGGGAATGACTCGCGTACCCTTCGCCGGATATGGCCTTCGACCTCCCGATCCGCTTCGCTGACCATGTCCTGCAGTCCCTTGTACTCCACGACCAACCGTTCCCGCCGCCGGAACATTTCAAGCGCCATGGCGCCGGCGTCGGCGGCCACGCTTTGCGCCATGCAATAGCGCTTATTCAGGTTGTCTGCGACGTTCGTGTCGGACCTCAAATTCATGGTTTGCTCCCAGGAGATCTTTGCTGGCTTTAAAAGCACGGCCTTTTGGCGGTTCAATTGGCGGTTCAATTGATGAACTTCTTAGGCATTGACATTCTTCTCGGCAAGCCAGGGCCTGCTGCCGCCCGATTGTACGTATCCGCCGTCTCTGTTGGAAGTTGCGGGCAGGTCCCGGTGGCAAAGGCGAGTCACGGACGATTGCTCGTGCCGGAGTATTCCGTAGAATTGCCGGAAACAGGAGGCGGTCATGGAGATGAAACGCATCAATTCCGGAAGGCTGCGCGCAGTCGGATATGACCCGCGGGCGCGGACCCTGCGGGTCGAGTTCGATAACGGCAGCGTGGTCGAGCACACGGGCGTGGGGGACGAGGTTTGGCGCCGGCTGTCCACGTCGGGGGCGGCGTGGAGCTATTACCGGGACAACGTCGAAGAGGAATTCTCCACCCGCCCGGTTGGCGCTAGCGCCGAGAAGCGGGCGAATCCGCTCGACGATCTGTTCAGGAAGTAAGCCGGCCTTCGCCACCGCGCGGCGTGAAATCCGGTGCGGAAGTGTTCCGGGTTTCAGCGGGAGTGTGGTGCGCGGGTGTGTGGGTGGTTGTGTTGACATTGTGTATATAAGTTTACAAAATGACTACATGGCTAAGCATACAACCGAACAAGACATCCTGCTCGACCAACTCAAGCAGGTCGCTCAGGGGATTGGCGAGACCTTCGCGCCTTTCTGCGAGGTCGTCGTCCACGATCTGACCGATCCCGGCCATGCCATCCTGGCCATCCATAACAACCTGTCCGGGCGTGCGGTCGGCGATCCGGCCACGGAATTGGGGCTCGCGCGCATCGCCGACCCGGCGTATCCGCAAGTCATCGCCAACTACGCGAACCAGTTCGCCGATGGGCGACAGGCCAAGAGCACGTCGGTCGGCGTCAAGGATTCGAGCGGACGCTATGTCGCGGCCCTTTGCCTGAATGTCGATCTCACCCTGTTTCGCAGCCTGCAGAGCGCCGTCGGGCAGTTTCTCGCAGTCGATGCGGGCGCCACGCGCCGGGAATCGCTCGACCCGGCCGGTGCCGATGCCATCCGGATACGCATCGACCAGTTCGCGGCGCGTCTGGCGACCACGCCGCGTTCGCTGAAGGCGGAGGAAAAGCGGGCGCTGCTGCAGGAACTCAAGGCCGGAGGTCTGCTGGAGATGCGCCGCGCCGTGGAGACGATCGCGGCGCATCTGGGCGTGTCGCGCGCGGCGGTGTATGGCTATGTCAAATAACGCCGAACTGGTATTGCTCGACAAGGCGGCGGTCGAAACCCTGCTGCGGCCGGACGACGTTCTGCAGGCCGTGCGGGAAGCCTTCGAACTGCACAGTCGGGGAGAAGGACGGGTCTTTCCGGTAGTGCGGGAGTCGTTGTCGACTGGTGGCGTGTTCGGCATCAAGTCGGGAGATGTTCCGGCACAGAGGCTGCTCGGTTTCAAGGCGGCGGGCTTCTGGCCAGGGAATCGCGCGCTCGGCGGCGAGCCGCATCAAGCGACGGTGGTACTGATCGACCCGGCGACCGGCCGGCCGACGTGCCTGATGGACGGCAATGCGATCACCACGCAGCGCACCGGCGCGGCGGGTGGTCTCGGTTTGCAGCAACTGGCCCGGCCCGGGAGCCGGCGTGTGTGCGTTTTCGGTACCGGCGTCCAGGCGCGCGTCCAGCTCGATTTTGCGTTGCGGCTGATGCCCTCCTTGCGCGAGGTCGCCTATGTGGCGCACAGAGGGAAACGCGATGCGGACTTCGAGGGCTTGTTCGCCGGGCGGTGCGCCATCCACCACATCGACGACAGCAATGCCGCCGTCGCCGGCAGCGATGTGGTCATTACCGCCACGCCGGGCAAAGAGGCATTGTTCGATATCGATGCCGTGCAGCCGGGCACGCATCTGAATTGCGTTGGAACCGACACCGCCGGCAAGCGCGAACTTCCCGACGACCTGCTGTCGCGGGTACGCCTGTTCGTCGATGATGCCGGCCAGGCGCGGCGGATCGGGGAGTTGCAGTGGGCCCCGGAGACTCCCTGCACCGAGCTTGGCGATCTGCTCACCGGTCGATCGCGATTCGAGCGGAGCGACGCCGAGATCACCGTCTTCGACATGACGGGGCTGGCACTGCAGGATCTGACCGTGGCGCGGATGCTTTTTCAGCGGGCCGGGGAAGCGGGGATCGGAACGCGTATCCCCTGGCCCTGGTGATTTTTTTCAGTTTTTGGGACGTTTGATCCATGAATACACCGAATATTCCTGTCTTCGACGATGTCATCGCCGCCGCGGCGCGGATCAAGGGACACGCGCACCGTACCCCCGTCATGAGTTCGCGCACCATCAACGACGCGTTGGGCGCCGAAGTCTTCTTCAAATGCGAGAACCTGCAGCGGATGGGTGCCTTCAAGTTTCGCGGGGCGTTCAACGCCCTGTCGAAGTTCGATGAAACACAGCGTCGCGCCGGCGTGGTGACCTTTTCCTCCGGCAACCATGCCCAGGCTATCGCGCTTTCTGCTCGCCTGCTCGGCATTCCGGCGACGATCGTGATGCCGCACGACGCGCCGGCGGCCAAGGTCGCGGCCACGCGCGGCTATGGCGGGAATGTGGTCATCTACGACCGCTACAAGGAAGACCGCGAGCAGATCGGACGCGACCTTGCCGAAAAGCACGGCCTGACGCTGATCCCTCCCTACGACCACGCGGACGTGATTGCCGGGCAGGGCACGGCGGCTTTGGAATTGTTCGAGGAAGTCGGCAGACTCGACGCGCTGTTCACGCCGCTCGGCGGTGGCGGCTTGCTCTCGGGAACGGCCCTGAGCACGCGCACGCTGGCGCCCAGGTGCAAGCTCTACGGCGTCGAGCCGGAAGCCGGCAATGACGGGCAGCGCTCGTTCCGTTCCGGCAGCATCGTGCATATCGATACCCCGAAGACCATTGCCGACGGCGCGCAGACGCAGCACTTGGGCAACATCACCTTCCCGATCATCCGCCGCGACGTCGACGACATCCTGACGGCGACCGACGCCCAACTCGTCGAATGCATGCGCTTCTTCGCCGAGCGCATGAAACTCATCGTCGAGCCGACCGGCTGCCTCGGCTTCGCTGCCGCCCGCGACATGAAGGGCGAACTCCAGGGTAAACGCGTCGGCATCGTGATCAGCGGCGGCAACGTCGATATCGCACGGTTCTGCAGCCTGCTATCGACGTGATGTGATAAGGTCCTTGCATGGTTCCCGCCAACGATCTCCTGCTTTTCGCCGCCGCCGCCCTGTTGATGGCCCTGACACCCGGCCCGAACATGATCTACCTGGTTTCGCGCTCGATCTGCCAGGGGCGCAAGGCGGGCGTGATTTCGCTGTTCGGCGTTGTGTCCGGTTTCCTGGTGCATATGTTCGCGGCGGCGATCGGATTGACGGCGGTCTTTCTGGCGGTTCCGCTGGCGTATGAACTGCTCAAGTGGGCTGGTGCCGCCTACCTGATGTGGATGGCCTGGCAGGCGGTCAAGCCGGGCGCCCGCTCGTTGTTCGAGCCTGCGCAACTGGCCGCGGATTCGCCGCGCCGGTTGTTCGTGATGGGTTTCGTGACGAATCTGCTCAATCCCAAGATCGCGGTGTTCTATCTTTCCGTGTTCCCGCAGTTCGTCTCGCCGGAGAATGGGGCAGTGTTCCTGCAGAGCATTACTCTGGGCGTTACGCAGATCGGAGTCAGCTTTTCCATCAATCTGCTGATTGCCCTGTTTGCCGCCAGCATCGCGGCGTGGTTCGCGGATAACCCGCGCTGGATCGCGGTGCAGCGATACGTGATGGGGTTCGTGCTGGCCGGACTGGCCGTGCGGCTGGTCCTCGAGCCGAGGCGTGGCGCCTGAAAAGCCGTAGAACGAGGAATCCATGAGGACTTCGCATTCGCTTCGCTACCGTGTGGTCGATGTATTTACCGACACGCCACTGGAGGGAAACGCTCTCGCCGTGTTTCCCGATGCATCCGATCTGGACGGCGAGAGGATGCAGAAGATCGCGCGCGAATTGAATCTGTCCGAGGTGACGTTTGTCCTGCCGGCGACCCGTCCGGACTGCGTGGCGCGGGTGCGCATCTTCACGCCGTCGAAGGAAATGGTTTTCGCCGGCCATCCGACCATCGGAACGAGCCGTGTCTTGCTGGACGAAGGAATCGTGCCCGCGGGGATAACGAGCTTCCAGCTAGAGGAACTGGTCGGTCCGGTTTCGGTGCGTGTCGATGGAGACAGCAATCCGATGATCTGGCTGCGCACCCCGCCCATCGAATTCGGGCGGCAGTTCGATCGGGCAATGTGCGCGCGGGTTCTCGGCCTGGAGGCTGAGGACTTGCTGGACGCCGTGCCTCAACTTGTGAACGCAGGCAACCCGACGGTGTTCGTGGCCGTGAAAGACAAGGGAGCCGTCGATCGTTGCTCGCTTGACACTCAGGGTTCCGCGGTCTTTCGCGATGACTATGCGGAGCCACTGTGCGTCTTCGTATTTGCGCCGACGGACGAAGGAGCCTATTCGCGGATGTTCGCGCCGGAATACGGCATTGTCGAAGACCCTGCCACCGGAAGCTCGACTGGCCCTCTGGCGGCGTTCATGATGCGGTACGGGTTGGTTTCGCGCGCGGCGGGAACGCGCTTCGTCAGCGAACAGGGAACGAAGATGAACCGCCGCAGTTTGCTGCACGTGCATATCCACGGCGAAGGAGGCGAGGACGGGATCGACGTCGGCGGCCAGGTGGTGCCGGTTGTTGAAGCGACGCTGCACCTGGGGTAGGTTGCGTTCCTTGTCCCTGTTTTGTGCATAAAGAAAGCCCCCGGCAAGCGGGGGCTGTTCAGAGGGATATACCGTTGTCGCGATTCAGCCCCCGGCACCCATGAGGGCCAGGACGACGCCGCCAGCGACGACCGAGGCCACCTGTCCGGCGGCATTGGCGCCCATGGCGTGCATGAGCAGGAAGTTCTCGAAGTCTTCTTCCTGGGCGATGCGTTGGCAGACACGCGCCGCCATCGGGAAGGCGCTGATCCCGGCGGCGCCGATGATCGGATTTACCTTGCCCCCGGTGATCCAGTTCAGGACCTTGGCAAACAGCACCCCCGCGGCACAGTCCAGGCCGAAGGCCAGCAGGCCGAGCACCAGGATGAACAGCGTGCTGGGCTTGAGGAAGTCCGTGCCGACCATCGTCGAGCCAATGGCCAGTCCCAGGAACAGGGTCACGGCATTGGCGATTTCGTTCGACGAAGCTTTGGTCAGGCGCTCCACGACACCGGATTCCTTCATCAGGTTGCCCAGCATGAGCATGCCGATCAATGGCGTGGCAAACGGCACCAGCGTACCGACCAGTGCGATGACGATGATCGGGAACAGGATGCGCGTGCGCCGGCTGATCTTGCGCGAACTGTACGGCATGCGGATCGCGCGCTCCTGCTTGGTGGTCAGGAAATAGACGACCGGCGGCATGATGATGGGCACCAGCGACATGTAGCTGTAGGCCGCCACCGTGATGGGGCCGAGCATGTGCGGCGCGAGAATGCCCGAGACGTAGATCGAGGTCGGCCCGTCGATGGCGCCGATGATGCCGATCGACGCCGCCTCGTTCGTCGTGAAGCCGAGCAGCAGCGCGAGCAACAGGGTCAGGAAAATGCCGAATTGCCCCGCTGCGCCGAGCAAGACGAACTTCGGGTTCTCCAGGAGCGGTCCGAAGTCGGTCAATGCTCCAATGCCGATGAAGATGAGCAGCGGGAACATTTCGTTGCCCACCCCCATGTCATATAGCACCTTGAGCATGCCGTCGCTGGCGACCAGCGGCGAGAGCGGCAGGTTGGCCAGCAGGCAGCCGGCTCCAATCGGCAACAGGAGCAGCGGTTCGTAATCCTTGGCAATCGCCAGATAGAACAGGACAAACGAAATGCCGATCATGACCAGCGATTGCCAGGTGACGCCGTTGACGCCCTTGAGCAGCAGGCCGATCGTTTCTTGATCGATCATGGCTTACTCCTTGAACTTGAGGATAGGCGTGCCATGATCAACGGACTGTCCGGCATCGACGAAGACTTCGGCCACCGTCCCTGCTTGCGCGGCACCGATCACGTTGTGCATCTTCATCGCGTCGAGGATCGCCACCTGCTGGCCACGCGTGACGGTATCGCCGGGCTTGACGTTGATTTCCAGGATGACGCCGGGCATCGGGGCTGTCTGTGTGCCTCTGCCGCCGCCCGCCGGCTTGCGAGCTGAAGGCGTCGACGTCGGGGTAGCCTGGGCGGCTACCGGCGCCGGGCGCGAGACTGCCGACTTGCGGGACGGGCCGGCGCCCGCGGCGGCGCTGGGCGCGAAGCCGGGAGTGATGGTGGCTTCGGCCAGGTTTTCCTCGCTGGCCAGGTTGACCTGATATGTTTCGCCGCCGACGACGACTTCAAAGTTGTCGGCGTCGATTTCCTGCACGTCGACGACGAATTCACGGTCACTGATGTTCAAGGTATAGCGTCGCATTATTTTCCTCTCGGCTGCCAGTTGTTGTTTTGCCGCGCACGGCCCGTGGCCAGCCAACGGCTGGCGAAGATCTGGCTCCCCGGCCAGGCGATCCGCACGAGGGGCGCCGCCTGGCGCCGCATGGTCTTGCGGTGTTTGTGGGTGGCGACAAGAATTGCCGCCACGAGGTCTGCCGGCATGCCATTGACCGTCGGCCGTTCTGGCGTTTGCGCGCCCACGGCATCATCGGCGATCGCGGCAATGCGTTCGGCCTCGAGGGTGGCTTCCTGCGCGGATACTTCCACCTCCGGTTCCTTGTCCAGCTTCAGAACCAGAGTCAGCAGCAACCAGAGCAGGGCCAGCAGGGCAAAGACCAGCCCCATGCCGAGCACTGTCATCTGTAAGCCCCAGGCTATGTTCTCCATTGCAACCTCGCGTCTGTCGTAAAGAGTGGTCGGGTCATTTCCGTTTTCGCCCCGCTGACTTAGACCGGCGACAGCCCGTGCTTCTTGGACGGGTTCTGCTGGACCTTGGTACGCAGGATTTCCAGGGCGCGGGCCAGTCGCGGACGGGTTTCGCGCGGTTCGATGACTTCGTCGATCTGGCCCACATCGGCTGCCCGATAGGGGTTGAAGAAGCGCTCGCGGTATTCGTCCAGCAGCTCCTGTTCGCGAGCCTTGGGATCGGCCGCCTTCTTGATCTCGTCGCGGAACAGGATGCTGACCGCGCCTTCGGCGCCCATAACCGCGATCTGCCCGGTCGGCCAGGCGAAGGTGACGTCGGTGCGCATCTGCCGCGAGCTCATGGCGACGTAGGCGCCGCCCATGGCCTTGCGCGTGACGACGGAAATCTTCGGCACGGTGGCTTCGCAGTAGGCGTAGATGATCTTGGCGCCGTGACGAATGACGCCGCCGTATTCCTGCCCGGTGCCGGGCAGGAAGCCCGGGCAGTCGATGAAGGTGACGATCGGGACGTTGAAGGCGTCGCACAGGCGGATGAAGCGGGCGATCTTGTCGGAGGCGTCGATATTGTGGGCGCCGGACATGTAGCAGGGCTGGTTGGCGACGATGCCGACCGAGTAACCGTCCATGCGCGCAAAGCCGATGACGGCGTTGGCAGCGTAATTGGGCTGGATCTCGAGGAAGGAGTCGTGATCGAAGATGACTTCAATGGCGTCGCGGATGTCGTAAGGGGTGTTGTCGCCGTCGGGGATCAGGCTATTGAGCGATTCTTCCATGCGGTTGACCGGGTCTTCCGAGACGATCTGGGGCGGTTCTTCGCTGTTGTTCTGCGGCAGGTAGCTGAGCAGCGTCTTGACCAGGGCCAGGCCTTCTTCTTCGGTGACAGCGTCAAGGTGGGCGACGCCGCTGCGTCCGGTGTGCACGTCGGCTCCGCCAAGTTCCTCGACCGAGACCTGTTCCCCGGTGACAGCCTTGATGACTTCGGGGCCGGTGAGGAACATGTAGCCTTGCCCGGCCATGATGATGAAGTCGGTCAGCGCCGGAGAGTACACGGCGCCGCCAGCGCACGGGCCGAGGATGATGGAGATCTGCGGGACGACGCCGGACGCCAGCACGTTGCGCACGAAGACTTCGCCGTAGGCGGCGAGGCTACGCACGCCTTCCTGGCGGCGCGCGCCGCCCGAGTCGCCGAGGCCGATGACCGGGATGCCGGCTTCGAGGGCCATGTCCTGGATGCGGCAGATCTTTTGCGACTGGACTTCTGAGAAGGAGCCGCCCATGACGGTGAAGTCCTGCGAGAACACGGCGACACGGCGCCCGTTGATCTTGCCGAAGCCGGTGACCACACCGTCACCCGGGAAACGTTGCTTGTCCAGCCCGAACGCGGTGAAGTCGTGCGTGGCCAGCGCGCCGAATTCCTGGAACGAACCTTCATCCAGCAACTTCGCCAGACGTTCGCGTGCCGTCAGCTTGCCGCGTTCGTGCTGCTGGTCGATGCGCTTCTGTCCTCCCCCCAGTACCGCGCGTTCACGCATTTCACGCAGCATGTCGAGGTTTTTCTTGGTTTTTCCTTCAATCGTCATAATGTGATTTCCTCCAGTGAACCCAGCGTTCTCGCTCCTCGATCAGGCAGTTTCAGATAAATCTTCGAAGGCAGAAAAGGTAAGATTGTTTGCCGGCACCCGGGTCGGGTCAATGAGTTATTTTTATTGATACTTCGAAAAAATCGAATGTTCCAGGATTTCTGCATTTGGTTCCGTGGAAGACTGCTTGTTGTCTCAAAAAACCAAGGATTGACATATGACTGATATTCACGAAGGCGTTCATTCGAACCGGACGATGCGCACGATCGCGGCATTGAGCGGCTTTGCCGCTGTCGCTCTGGGAGCTTTCGGCGCTCATGCTTTGCGTTCGACGCTGGCTGCCTTGGCAACGGTCGATAGCTGGAATACCGCATCGCTGTATCACCTTGTTCATTCAGCCGTCCTCCTGTGCCTCGCCGTGGCCTGGCCAGGAGCGCGTCTGAGTTTCTGGCTGTTTGTTGTCGGCATCGTGCTGTTCAGCGGATCGCTTTACGTGTTTTCGGTTACCGGATTGAAAGGTGTGGCCATGGCCGCTCCGGTGGGGGGCACATGCCTGATGGCCGGGTGGCTTGCGTTAGCCTTCCTGGCTTGCCGCGCATCGGGGAACTCCGGACGGAAGTAGAGGCAATCACGGAGCGGAGGCGGGCGCCACCCAATCGTGATAAATTCAGGGCATTCCATCTCGATTACGGCCGAATATCATGATCGACAAGACAAGAATCCAGTCGGCTTTGAAGTCGCCCCGAACCCGCAGATACGGCTTGCGCCTGATCATGGCCGTCGTGCTGGTCGGCGTGTTGGGTTTCCTCGTGCTGCCGCCCGTCGTCAAGCACGTTCTGCTGGGCCAGATGAGCGAGGCGCTGCACCGTCCGGTCACCATCAAGAGCATCAGCATCAATCCGTATGCGTTGTCGGCGACGCTGGAAGGGTTGGAGATCAAGGAGCGGGAAGGCGAGGAAACCTTCGTCGGATTCGACAGCCTGTACGTCAATCTGCAGTCCAGTTCCCTGTTTCGCTGGGGGGCGGTGGTTGATGAGATCCGACTGCTCAATCCGAAATTTCATGTGGTGCGGCTGGCGGCGAATCGCTTCAACTTCTCCGATCTGGTCGACGAACTCGCGGCCAAACCGAAGACGCCGGGTGCGACGCCGAGGTTCTCGCTCAACAACATCCAGATTACCGGTGGAGTCGTTGCGTTCGATGATCGCCTGGTCGACGAAAAGCATGTCATCAGCGATATCACCCTGACCCTGCCATTCATTTCCAGCATGGCTTATGCCACGGAGGTCTTTGTCGAACCGCATTTCTCGGCAACCATCAACGGGGCGCCGCTCGATCTCAAGGGCAAGAGCAAGCCCTTTGCCGAATCGATGGAAAGCGAGTTCGTGCTGGCGCTGGATAATGTCCAGCTGCCGAAGTATTTCGACTATTCACCGGTCAAGCTACCGGTGAAGATGGAGTCGGGCGCCTTGGATACCGACCTGACCCTGGTATTTCGTCAGGAGCCGGGCAAGAAGCCCAAGCTGCTGCTTTCCGGGGCGACGGCCGTCAAGAATCTCAAAGTGATGGAATCGTCCGGCCAACCGCTGGTGTCCTTCAAGCAGCTGGATGTGGCCGTCGGGCCGTCCGACCTGCTTGACGGCAAGATCGTCATCGATCGCGTGGCGGTGGATGCGCCGGAAATCGGGACGCGGATCAGCCGCGACGGGCGCATCAACTGGCTCGATCTGCTGCCCGCCGAACCCGCTTCTCAAAAACCCGCTGAACCGGCGTCGCCGCCGGTGGAATGGTCCGTCGGCGAGGCCAAAGTGACTGGCGGCGTGTTGCGCTGGAAAGACGAATCAAATCCGAGAACCTTCCGTGCCAATGTCGAGGCGATCGATGCCGTGGTCAGGAATCTGGACAGCAAGGGGTCGGTGGCGGACTTCGAGATTGGCTGGAAGATCGACGGCGAGGAATGGCTGAAGGTCGATGCGTTTGCCGTCAAAGGCGGGAAACTGGACTTGGTAAAGCGGCAGGTGCATATCGGGGAAGCGCGCATCAAGGGCGGCCGCGGCCTGATCAAGAGGTCTGCGGACGGCCGGATCGAATGGATCGAGCCGCCGGCCCTGCGCCTCGCGGAAGCGTCGAAGAAGGATGCTTCGGCGCCGTGGAAAGTGACGATTGCAAAGTATGTGGGCGAGGATGTCGCGGTGCAGTTTGAGGATGCCGCGGTAACTCCGAAGTCGGTTCAATCGGTCGAGGGACTGGGATTCGAACTGGCCAATCTGTCCAACGAGCCCGGGCAGGCGGCGCAGTTGAAGGTGGCGTTCAAGCTCAATCGCAAGGGCGATGTGGCCCTGGACGGCACGGTGATCCCGTCGCCGCTCGATGCCAATCTGAACCTGGACGTCAAGGCGGTCGAACTGCTGCCGCTGCAGCCGTACTTCTCGGAAAAGTTGAATATCGACATTACCCGCGGCCAGGTCACGGTCAAGGGCAACGCCCAATTGCGGCAGGCGGGCACGGACAAGGCAGGAAGCATGGCGGGCGGATTCGTCGGGCAGGCGACCGTCGGGGATTTCTACGCGGTGGATAAACTGAATTCCGCCGATTTCCTGCGCTGGAAGTCATTCTATCTGGGCAAGATCGACGTGCGCCTGGGGCCCGAAGCCGTATCAGTCGGCGAAATCGCACTATCGGATTTCTTTGCCCGCGTGATTGTCAGTCCGGAGGGCAAGCTCAATCTGCTGCAGATCGTGCGCAAGGACGAAAAGGCGGGATCGCCGCCGGCAACGACCCCGACCCCGGCCGGCGTCGAATCGGCCGAGGGCAAGGCCAGCGCTCCGGTGGTCTCGGAGAACAAACCGGTGATGCCGGTGAAGATCGGCAAGATCACGCTTCAGGGCGGCAACGTGCGCTTCTCGGACAATTTCATCAAGCCCAACTACACGGCCAATCTGCGGCAGATCGGGGGCAGCATCACCGGACTCTCCTCGGAACCGGGGACGCAGGCCAGCGTGGAACTGCGCGGCAGCTACGACAACGTGGCGCCGCTCAATATCACGGCGCAGATCAACCCGCTGTCCGCCAAGCCGTTTCTCGATCTGCAGGCTGACGTCAAGGGGATCGAGCTGACCTCCCTGTCGGCCTATTCCGCGAAATATGCGGGCTACGCGATCGAGAAGGGCAAGCTCTCCGTCTTCGTCAAGTACAAGATCGAGAACGACCAACTGGATGCCGAGAACCGGGTATTCCTCGACCAACTGACCTTTGGCGACGCCGTCGACAGCCCGGATGCCACCAAGCTCCCGGTGCGCCTGGCCGTTTCCCTGCTCAAGAATCGCAACGGCGAGATCGACATCAACCTGCCCATCTCGGGGTCGCTCAACGACCCGCAATTCAGCGTGGGCGGGCTGGTTGTCAAAGTGATCGTGAATCTCCTGACCAAGGCTATCACGTCGCCGTTCGCCCTGATCGGTTCGATGTTCGGTGGCGGCGAGGAACTGTCCAGTGTCGAGTTCGACCCCGGCCGCGCCGCATTGACGCCCGAGGCGGTGAAACGCCTGGAGAGCCTGGCCAAGGCGCTGATCGACCGGCCTGGGCTCAGGCTGGACATCGAAGGCAAGGTCGATCCGGAAAAGGACCCCGAAGGGCTCAAGCGCGCACGCCTCGACCGCAAGGTCAGGGCCCTGAAGCGCGAGGATATGACGAAGAAGAACGTGGAAAGCGGTTCGGCCGAAACCGTGGAGGTGTCCGCGCAGGAATACCCCGCGTTGCTGGAACGGGTCTACAAGGAGGAAAAGTTCCCGAAGCCGCGCAACATGATTGGACTGCTGAAAAGTTTGCCGGTCGACGAGATGGAGAAACTGATCCTGGCCAATTCGACGGTCGATGACGACGATCTGCGCGAACTTGGCGATCGTCGCGCCAAGGCCGTGCGCGATTGGCTCGTGGCGCACGAAGTGCCAGGCGACCGCATTTTCCTGCTGCCCAGCAAGGTCGTGGCGGGGGAAGAAAAGTCGAATGGGGACCCGAAGGCCAAAGCCAGCCGGGCCGATTTTGCGTTGAAATAGCTTCAAGGGTAGGGCATGAGTGACTATGTGTTGTACGCGGTGCTGGCTGTCGGCGTCGTCGTCTTGCTGCTGCAGTTGTTTGTATTGCAACGGTCGGGGCGCAAGGAGGATGCTCTCGAGCCGTACTTCCGTGCCATGGAGAGCGGCCTGGAACGCGTCGAACGCGAATTGCGCGAGGAGATGGGGCGCGGCCGGCTGGAGGCGGCCGCGGCAGCGCGTGGCGATCGCGAGGAGCAAGCGCAATCCCTGGACCGGCTGGCGAAGACACTGTCCGGCCAGTTGGGGCAACTCGGCACGCTGCAGGGGCAGCAGCTGGAAGCCTTTTCCCAGCAGCTGTCGCGCCTGACGCAAAGCAACGAGCAGCGTTTCGAGCAATTGCGCCAGTCGGTCGAAGCGCGCCTCAACGCCATTCAAAGCGACAACGCCAACAAGCTCGAAGAAATGCGCAAGACCGTCGACGAGAAGCTGCATGCCACGCTGGAGCAACGTCTCGGCGATTCGTTCAAACTGGTCAGCGAACGCTTGGAACTGGTGCACAAGGGGCTGGGCGAAATGCAGACGCTGGCGGCCGGGGTCGGCGATCTCAAGAAGGTGCTGACCAACGTCAAGACGCGCGGGACGTGGGGCGAAGTGCAACTGGAAGCGCTGCTCGACCAGGTGTTGACCGTCGAGCAATACGACAAGAACGTGGCGACGCGACCGGGTAGCGGCGAACGCGTCGAGTTCGCCATTCGCCTGCCGGGGCAGGGTGACGGGATGTCGGACAACCGGCCCGTCTGGCTGCCTATCGATGCCAAGTTCCCGGTGGAAGACTACCAGCGGTTGGTCGAGGCGCAGGATCGGGCCGATCCGCTGGCGGTCGAGGTGGCGGCCAAGGCGCTGGAAATGCGCCTGCGCGACGAAGCGAAGAAAATCCGCGACAAGTATGTCGAGCCGCCGCACACGACTGATTTTGCCATCCTCTACCTGCCGACCGAAGGCTTGTATGCCGAGGCGCTGCGCCGTCCTGGGCTGGCCGAGGCGCTGCAGCGCGATTGCCGGGTCAGCCTGGCCGGGCCGACGACGTTGGCGGCGTTGCTCAACAGTCTGCAGATGGGATTCCGCACGCTGGCTATCGAGAAGCGTTCATCGGAAGTGTGGGCCGTGCTCGGTGCCGTCAAGACCGAATTCGGCAAGTTCGGCGAGGCGCTCGAATCGACGCGGAAGAAGCTCGAACAGGCCACCAAGAGCATCGAATCGGCAGGTGTGCGCACGCGCCAGATCGAGCGCAAGCTCAAGGGCGTCGAAGCGCTGCCGGTGATTGAGGCGCAGGCGCGGCTGGGAACGCTGGAAGAGCTTGAAGCGCCTGACGACGAGGCCTGATCGTACCGCTGACGGCGGTGGAATGCGCCGATGAATCATGGTAGTGTCCCGACCCATGTCCTGCACGAAACGAGAACCGATCTCCTCTGTCCGCCCCGTCATCCATATTATTGACGACGATGACATTGTTCTCTGGATGTTCAAGGAACTGCTCCAGGGAACCGGGGCTGAAATCAGGACGTTCGATTCGGCACGAAAATTCCTCGAGGCCTACCAGCCGGGATCCTGCGAATGCCTGATCTGTGACCTGAGGATGCCCGAGATTGGCGGCCTGGAGGTGCAACAGCAGTTGCTCGATCAGGGCAGTCACCTGCCCATGATTCTGGTTTCCGGGTATTCCGAGATCCCCGCGGCCGTCGAGGCGATCAAGAAAGGGGCCTTCGATTTTCTTGAAAAGCCCGTCGATGGCGCGCTTCTGGTGGCCAAAGTGCAGAGTGCGCTTGCGCGCAGCCGGCAATTGCACGCCGAACATCTGGCGCGGGTGACGCGTGAAGCGCGGCTGGCGCTGCTCACGCCGAAGGAGCGCGAGGTGGCGGAACGTGTCGTTGCCGGAAAATCGAGCCCGAAGATTGCGCAGGATCTGAACATCAGCGTGCGTACGGTGGAAAACCACCGGGCCCGGCTCATGGAGAAACTGCACGTCGATTCCATCGCCGAACTGGTCAGATTCTTCCTCTGAGATACGCCGGGGTCGTCATGCCTTCCCGCTCCGAATCGCGATGTGGCCCCGGGAACGCGGCATGAAGATCTCGTACAAGGATTTCCGTCCCCGGATCTGGCTGGCCCTGTTGGCGGTCGTGGTGCTCATGGCGGCGGGGGCGGCGGTGCTCGACGTGATCTGGCTGGAGTATCGGAGAAACATCTCCGGTCATGTGATCAGCAATCTGGAAACCATGTCGCGCGGAGTCGTTCTGCTGCAGCAGGATTCAGTGGCGCGGGTTCGCAAAATCGCCGACGAACCGACGCACAAGGCGTTCGCCGCGCGGCTCGCCAATAATCCGGATGACCCCTCGATTCACGACGCGTTCGAAAACTGGATCACGCCGCTCTACCAGAGCCGCGGTTTTGACGACTATTCGCTCATCTCGGCCGATGGCAAACGGGTCATGACCTCGGGCACCCGGCCGTACGTCGGCCAGTTGCCGCTGCCATCCACACGGGAAACCCTCCGGCGGGCCGAGCTGCTGCTGGCCGGGGCGGTGACGCCGCCGATTTCGGCGAGGCATCCGTTCTCGACGCTGATGGTCGAGAATCCTTCGGCCTATGCGTACCAGCTGTCGTGCGCGCCGGTCGACCAGGACGGGAAGCGCCTCGGTTTCCTCTGTCTTCACGAGAATCCGTCGGTACGCCTTTATCGTCTCCTGCGGGACGGCCGGGCAGGGGTCACGGGCGAGGCCTACGTGGTCGATCAGGAAGGGAGAATCCTGTCTCCGATTCGCTTCGAGAAAAACCTGGCGGCGCCGGAGGGCGCCGAGCCCGGATGGAGTCTCTTCCAGTTGCGGGCTCGGGTCATGCCGAAGCGGGAGGATAACGGACTGCCGGATCCGGAGTTGATCAGCACGGAACCGCTGACGCGCGTTGTCGAGCGACTGCTTCAGTTCAATTCGTTCGATACAGGCCTGCTCGAAGACTATGCCGATTATCGCGGGCGACGGGTGGTCGGCGCGGGGCGCTGGCTGCCGGATGCAGCCCTGGGTCTCATTGTCGAGGAAGACATGGACGAGGCCTTCCGCTCTTACTACTTCGCGCGCCACGCGCTGATCGCGCTGATCGGGCTCGGTACCCTGCTGATCGTCGCATTGACCTTTGTCGATTGGCGCTCGCGGCGCTCGCTGGCGCGCAGCGAGCAACAGCTCGTGGCGTTCCGTGATTACATTCCTGCGGGGCTGAACATGAAGAGCGCAGAAGGGCGCTATCTGATGGCCAACCCGGTTTTCGAATCCGGTTTCCACTTGCCCGCTGGCGGCGTGCTGGGCAAGACCGATGCCGAGCTGTTTGCGCCGGAGGAGGCCGCCGACCTCGAGCGGGAACACAACGAGGTATTGCGCACCGGTCGACCGCGCACCCGCAATTACACCCGGCGCGAGGAGGATGGTGGAGAGAAGACCTACAGCACGGTGCGCTTCCCGGTGCGCGGCGAAAAGGATGGTTCGGTCGTCGCCGTCGGCATGGTCGCACTCGACATCACCGAATTGATCCGGACGCAGCGGGACCTCGAAGAATTGACCCAGACCTTGGAGAACAAGGTCGCCTTGCGAACGCAGCAGCTGGCAGCGGCACGTGACCTGGCAGAAAAGGCCAGCCGGGCCAAGGCGGAATTTCTGGCCAACATGAGCCACGAAATTCGCACCCCCCTCAACGGCATCCTGGGCATGACCGGCCTGATGGCCCAAACCCCGCTTTCTCCCGAACAGTGGGATTACCTGCGCACCAT
>JARKPC010000050.1 GCA_029975435.1 Propionivibrio sp.
CCGTAGCCCAGTACCTGGAACCACGTGAAAATGGAGATCGAGATGACCGTCGCACCAATGAAACAGGTGACGAGCCCGTATTTCAGTTGGTCAAGCACCGTGAAGTATCCGGTCGCGAAATAGATCGTATTAACCTTGGAATGAGGCGGCAAGGTGATCGTGTAAGTCAGCGTGAGCGAGGCGGCGAGAGCCAAAGTGACCGGATCCATGCCTAGCGTTTTTGCCAAAGCGATGAAAGCCGGGATCATGATCGTGGTGCGGACTGTTTTTGATGTGAAGATCATGTGGCTAAACATGCTCATGAAAATCACAACAACATAGACCATGGCTTTACTCATGTCTTCAATGCCGAGACCATAAACCAGTTTGTTGATGACCCACTGGGCTCCCTTGGTTGACTCCAGCGCGTTGCCTGCCGCATAGGCGCCGGCCGCGAAGACCATAAGGTCCCATTTGATCCCGGCTTCCTTCCATGTCAGCAGTCCAATGCGTGGCATCATGCAGCATATGGCGGCGATGACAGCGGTGACGTAGATCGAGATCGAGAAACCATTGAACCAGTGAGCTTGGTAGTCTTCCGTCGCCCAAAGCAGAACCGTCATAAAGAAAATCGACATCGCCTTCTTCTCATCCAGGCTAATCGGTCCCAGCGCGCTGTGCTGCTCCACTAGCTTGGATTTCCCGCTCTCGAAGTCACTTACTTCGTCATGGAATTTGAACATCCGCATGCCGACCGCGAAGGTCAGGAGCATGGTAATGAGCCCCGTCGGCATGGCTGCAATCAGCCAGTCCATGTAACTGATCTGGGTTCCTGCCTGTTCCTGGATGAACTTGACCGCGATCATGTTTGCCGCGGTGCCCGTCATTATCGTCGAGGTTGCCACCGCGTCAGCCTGAACGCCGGTCAACATCATCAACTTGCCAAAATTGCTCTCACCTGGAACTGCACGATAAATCTCGAGCAGGATGACGCAGAGCGGCACCATCAGACTGGCGCGTGCCGTGGTCGATGGAATGAAGAACGTAATAACGAAGTTGACAAAGATCAGAATGAGCAACGTCCTCTTTGGCGTACCGCCGAAGGTCGTGATCATCCAGAGGGCGAAACGACGCGCGAGGTTCGATTTGACCATCGCCGAGGTCAGAACGAATGCCGATACCATCAGCCAGATCACGTCGAAGCCGAGGGTTCTGAACGCCGTTTCTTCCTTGACCGTTCCCGTCAGGATCAGGGCGACGATCGCGATCATCGATGTCAAATAGATCGGAATCGTGCCTGCGACCCAGAGAGTCAAGGCACCGCAGAATACGGCAAGCGCCTTCTGTCCTGCCGGAGCCATCCCTTGCGGTGTCGGCATTAAGAACAGTAGCAGGAAGACTGCTGCTGCCAGGAAAATTCCGTTTTTCTTTAAGAATCCGGACTTTTTCTCAGTCTTTCCGGTTTCTTCCGGTCCAACCGGCAGGCTACCCGCCACCAACTCCACCCTCTCCATAGACATTTTCTATTTTCTCCTTAGAACTCCGACGAGCATCACACATGTTGCACGTGATCCGCCGCGAGATACACAGAATTGAGCAGGAAGCGCTGGAGTGACATTCAGCGCCACGCGTGCGGCTCCTGAGTCGAATCACGAAAGCTTGCTACGAAAAGTTGTGCGATTCATTTCCCATGCCGCGTCACGGATTTTCGGCAGTCTGGAAAGAATAGTCTAATTTATTATTTGTTTATTTATTATAAAATATTGTTATATTTTGCTCGCTGTGCTTAGGGAGTTTCATGAATACTAGTCAGCTCAAGACTTTTCTGACCCTGGCCGATTGCCTGAACGTGACTATGACCGCAGCACGTCTCAACTGCACCCAGCCGGCAGTCAGTGTTCGGATTCGCGGCCTTGAGGAGAGCCTCGGCGTGATCCTATTTGACCGGATAGGCAAGCGGTTGCATTTAACTGCGAACGGTGCCGTCTTCTACGACTATGCGCGAAAGGTTCTCGGCACTTTGCAGGCGGCAACCGAACATCTGCACCAGATGGATGACCCGCTAACGGGCACCATCCATTTCGGCGCTAGCAACTTCATCGGGGTCTATCTGATCCCCGCCTTCATCGGTCGCTATCGCAAAATCGCCCCCAATCTGCAGTTTGAGCTCGACATATCGCCATCAGCCCAACTCTTGGAGCGGCTAAGTGCGAACAAGGTTGAGTTTTTGATCCTGTCCGACCAAATTCCCCTGAACGAATCACACTACCAATTTCGTGACCTGTGCCGCGATGAGATGATCCTCATCGTTTCTCCGGATCACCGGCTTGCCGGTGTCTCTGAATGCAAGATCACCGATCTTTCCCAGGAAACCTTCCTGATCAAGGCCGAACCTTCAGCGACGCGGTCGTTCGTGCTCGATAAAATCCGTGCGCAGGGCGGTGAGCTTGGCCGCGAGATGCACATTTCCAGCACAGAGGCTATTAAACAGGGAGTTATGCATGGGCTGGGCGTCTCTATCCTTTCCCGATTTACGGTTGCCCACGAGCTTGTTACGGGCAGGCTGTGCGAAGTTCCGATTGCCTCGATGCGGTTCGAGCGGGGAATCCGCTTGGTCTTTCGCCGTGACAAGCTGCTTTCGCCGGCGGCGATGCGCTTCCTCGATTCGCTGATCTTCGATCGGAATGCTGAAGCGACAGCTTTGGCCTGAACGCTGGCGCCCCGCCTTGTCTTTTGCAGCGAATGAAGTCCGGTCTTTGTCATGCCGAGGGTGCAGAAGACGATAACCGCTACTCCCAATCACGGGTGTTATCGACTATATCTGCCAGTGCTCGCGCAGCACCGAGAGCATGCCGACGATGGAGGGATCGTGCTCGGCGCTCGACTTGTAGATAAACGACAGCTTGCCTTCGATGCGCCCGTGCGGCCACAGGACAACCTCTCCCTTTTCCACCGCGCCCAGAGCCACGTCTTCGCGCAACAACCCAACCCCGAGCCCCGAGCGTACGAGGTCGAGCATCGCGGAAAGCTGGTCGCATTCGACGACCTCGTTGGGGCGCGTGCCATGCTGGGCGAAGAGCACGCGCAGGAAGCGGGCGACATGCGACCGCTCCGGCGCAGCGACCCAGGGCATTTCGGCGACCTCCTTCCACCCGGCCCGAGATAACCGGTCAGCGTACGAGGCCGGGCCTACGACCAGGTAGGCGATGGTTCTCAGCGGCAGCATTCCGATGTCCGGGTGGTCGATGTTGCCGATGTGGAATCCGGCGTCGAAGACTTCGTTCAGGATGCCGTCGACCACGTCGTCGGCCAGGACCAGGCGGGTCTTGAACTGCAGCAACGGCAGGGACGTGCGCAAACCGTAAAGCAGTTCGCCGAGGCGCAGGAAATCGGAGTCGTCGACCGTGGCGATCTGCACGTTGCCCGACACTTCCCCCTTGATCTGCTTGGCTTTAGCCGAGAATCCTTCGAACACCGCCAGGACGTGTTCCGCTTCCGGGAGCAGTAGCTCACCATGGTGCGTCAGCGTGATCTTGCCGGGCGAACGGTCGAACAGGGTGATGCCGAGTTCCTGCTCGATGGCCTTGATATGCGCGGTCACGGCGGGTTGTGTAAGAAAGAGCCGTTCGGCGGCGCGGGTCAGGTGCCCGAGTCGGGCGACCATGACGAAGGAGCGGAGCTTGAGGATGTCCATGCCTGCCTCAGTCTTGCGAGCTGGCCGCGTCGTCGTCCCGCGCCGCCGGGAAGATCCGCGTGCGCGATGGGTCGAATCCGAGCAGTACTGGCGTGCCCGTTGGTGTGGCGGGCGATCCGAGAAGATGCGGTTGCTTCACGCTGAGGCAGGTATTGCCGATGGCCACCTGGTAGCGGACGACCTCGCCGAGGAACTCGCTGGTAACGATGCTGCCTTCGATCCACGAATAACGACCGTCGCGGAAACTGTCAATCGGGCAGATGTGCAGCGCGTGCGGACGGATGCTGAGCACCGAGGAGCCTTCCGGCGGCCGGTCGCGCATCGGCCAGCGCAATGCTCCGATGTCGGGCGAAAAGAATTCGATCAGTTGACTTTCGATGTGCTTGAGCGTGCCGGGAATGAAATTCTCCACTCCCACGAAGCGTGCCACCTCGATGGAGTTGGGGAAGTCGTAGATGGCCGTCGGGTTGCCAATCTGCCGGATCGATCCGTGCACCACCACGGCCAACCGGTCGGCGATGCACAAGGCGTCCTCGAGGTCGTGCGTGACCAGGATGGTGGTGATTCCCAGCTTGCGTTGCAGGATGCGCAGGTCGTGGCGCATCTGCACGCGGAGCCCGTGCTCGAGGTTGGAGAATGGATCGTCGAGCAGCAGCAGACGGGGTTCGGTCACCAGTGCGCGTGCCAGGGCAACCCGTTGCTGCTGGCCTGCGGAGAGATGGACGGGGCGTACGTTCCGTGTCTCCGCAATATCGAGGATGGCGAGCAGGCGTTCGACGCGTACGTCGACGGATTCGTCTGCGGGCATGCGATTGGAGACTCCGAAGGCGATGTTTTCGAACACCGTCATGTGCGGCCACAGGGCGAAGTTCTGGAAGACCATGCCGACATTGCGTTGGGCCAGCGGTATGGCATTCACATCGGTCCCGTTGATGCGGATGTTGCCCGTCGAAGGTTGTTCGAGTCCGGCGAGAACGCGGAGCAGGGTGGTCTTCCCCGAGCCCGAAGGGCCGACGACGGCAAACAGTTCGCCGGCTTCGATGCTCAGGTTGATATTGCGCAAAACGCGGGGTTCGCCGTAGGAAAAGGCAATGTTGTCAGCTTCGATGCGGACGTTGTTCATGAGGTCGCTCTCATCGTGTCGGGGTTCCCGGGAACATGATGCGCCGGAAACTGGAGGCGGGATTCAGGCCGCGTCTGGCCGCGAGGACGAAGGCGGACATGGCCAGGGCGACGAATCCGATCGTCAGGATCGCCAGCGCGGAGCCCGTGCCGCGTCCCGTGGACGTCTGCATGTGCAGGTAGATGCTGTAGCTGACCGGCGCATCGGTTTCGCTGGGAACGAGCAGCATGGCTGACGACAGGTCGACGGCGGCAATGCCGAAACAGATCAGGAAGGCCACCGTAAGGCCGAAGGCCATCATCGGCAGGATGACGCGCAGGCCAATCGACAGGCGCGACGCGCCGGACAGCGAGGCGGCTTCGACGTAGGGCGCAGGAAGGCTCTGCAGGGCGAAGGTACAGGCGCGCATGGCGAAGGGCAGGCCGCGGACCGAAAAGGCCATGGGGAGCAGGAACCAGGTGGCGTCCAGAGGCTGGCCCAGAAGCGGCAGTTGCGTGCCCTGGAAAAACTGCAGGTAAGCGATGGCCAGCGCCACGCCGGGCACGCTCAAGAATGCCGCGGCACCCCAGGTCAGGGCTTTGTTCCAGCGGGGCGGCGAGTGTTCGATCGCACGGGCCATAGCCAGTCCGATGACGACATCGAGAATGGCGGCGAGGCCGCAGTACACCAGCGTGTTGATGAAGCTTCCGGTTTCGCTTTCCAGTGCCGACGCATAATGGGACAGAACATAGGATTCAGGGAGAGGCGTGTGGCTCCAGATTCCCGCCAGCGAGTCCAGGATCATCCCGGAGTAGCAGGTGATATAGAACGCCGAGATTCCGGCGAGACAAAGCATCCCGATGCGACGGTGCGCCGGGGGGATTGCCGGGGTTCTGCCTCCCGACGCGGGATTCCAGTCGATGGCGCCGTGCCGGACGAATCCGGCCGAAACGATCCAGACGACGATCGAAATGACGATCATCGCTACCGCCATCAACGAGGACAGCGGGTCCTGCGAGCCGTAGGTGGACACCCGGAAGAAGGCTTGCGGCGCGATCAGGTTGGTGATGCCCAGCGAGAGCGGTGTGGCGAGGTCGTCGAGCGTCTTGAGGAAGGTGATGGCCATGCCGAACGCCAGGCCCGGAAAACCGAGTGGCAGGAACACGCGGGTGATGAGACGGGACCACGAATTGCCAAGACGGGCGGCTTCATGTGCCTGCTGGGCGAACGCCGATGTATTGAGCACCAGCGTCATCAGGACGAGCGGAAAGTAGTGGATGGCCTCGATCACCATCATCCCGGGCAGCCCCCAGAGCGCCGGATCGAGGTCGCCGACGGTTTGCAGGAGCATGCCCAGCGCGCCGCCACGCCCCAACAGAGACTGGAGCGACAGGGAGAGCATGAACGGGGGGACGAACAGGGGAAGGAAGCCGAACAGCTCCAGGATAAGCGGCGGTTGCAGACGGAAGCGCCACAACGTGACGGCAATCGGGACGGCTGCCAGGGCCGCCAGGACGGAGGCTCCCAGCGCCACCATGACGCTGTTCAGCAGGCTTTCGATATAGAGAGAATTGTCGAGGAAAATGGCGATGGAGCCGCTGGCCAGTTGATGTTCCTCGTTGGCGAATCCGGCGATGAGCATTTTTCCGACAGGCAGCACAAAGAAAGCGAGCAGGTAGGCGGCGAGGAATGCCAAGGGAATCCAGGCTTTTCCGGCAGTCTGGCGATGGCGTTGGTTCATGGTCGTCTGGCCAGCCTGTCGTTGGCCTGTGCCAGCCAGGAGCGCGCCGCAGCGAGATTTCGGTCGGTCTGGCGCGCCCATTCCGCTTCGCGAGCGGCGATCGCAGCGATCCGTTCGCGGGTTTTCAAGGGTTTTCGGGCAAGCAGGTCGTCGTTTTCCGCTATCGGAGCCCTGTAAACCAGGGCACGGGCCTTGTCGAGCAACGCGGCGGCATCCGCATCCGGTTGGGACTGCAGCCGTTTTGCCACCTCGTGGATTGTTTTCGTGATGGCCACGAGTTCGCTGTGCCGGAAGGTGACCGACTGGTCGAACAGGGCGCCGACCATCTGGTAGCGGGATTCGGAGACTTCCGGCGCATACGCCGGCAGGTAGCTGCGCGTGATATCGAAAAGGTCCGGATAATCGGCCGGCCGGTCTGCTGTTTCATAGACTTTGGGCAATACCGGCAAGCGGCTGATTTCAGGGCGGAGCAGCAGGCGCTGACCCGCCTCGGAGAGCGTGAACGCGATGAATGCCTTGCCGCCCTCCGGATTGCGCGCTCCGTTGATGAGTCCGATTCCGACCGGGGTAATGACACTGGGCCAGGCATACGCAAAGTCGACGGGAAAACCGGAGTACTTGCCGGACAGGGCCAGGAAGTCGACGACCGGTCCGAGGCCGAAACGCCCGCGCGTGATGCTGTTGGGCACGTCGAAGCTGCGCTCGGTAATCGTCGCGCAGTTACCGGCGATCTGCAGGATCAACGCCCATCCGGCATCCCATCCGGCGCCTTGGAGAATCGACTCGACGATCAGGTGCGTCGTCGAGGAACGCGATGCCGAGGACATCACGATGTGGCCAAAGTATTCCGGCCGGGCCAGATCCGACCATGCGGCGGGTACAGGGATGCCACGGACGTCCAGATAGCGCTTGTTCCACATGATGCCGTAGCCCGATAGCGCCTGGCCGCGATGGAAATGCTCGGGGTCGTCGATCGAGAGCTTGCCGATGACCGGGGGGATCTCGGCGTTGCCGAATCCATCGAGGGGTTGCAGCAGCCGGAGGCGTTTCAGGGCGCTGAAGGTGTCCGGCGACGAGCCCCAGAAAACGTCGGGACGCGAACCGGGGGCACGGTCCCGCACGTAGGAGATGGCGTTGGTTCCCGGGAAATTGACGAATTCGACGTGATACTCCGCCGATTGTTCGTCGAAGGCTTTCTTGTAGGCGGTGAGAATTTCCTTGGGGAACGACGACGCCACGAGGACGACCTCGGCGGCCCTTCCGCCCAAGGGCGGCAAGGCAAGCGCGAGTGCGCAGAACAGGCAGGCCAGGCTTCTCATCGGCCGGATCCGTAACCGTTGGGGAAATGGGGGGCTGCCGCACTATATCGCGGATGCGGCAGCCTTCCAAGCTACGTGAGCGGCGCCTGATCCGCCGGATACCAGTGCGGTCGCGTGAAGCGCAAGCCGCAGTTGTCGCCGACAGAGGGGCCGGGGGTCCGCCGCGTCTTCTGGATACGCACTTCCGTATCGGCGACGCGCACGCGGTAGTCGATCGTCTCGCCGAGATAGACCTTGCGCAAGACCTCTCCGCGGAGTCCGCCTTCGGACACGAAGTCGATTTCCGTCGGCCGCGCTGCGAGCAACCCTTTCCCCGCGGCGATGATTTCGCCGGAAGGGACGACGCCTTCCGGCCACGGATAGCTGTCGCCGCCAAGCCGGATGCCCTGCGGCGTCAACCCCGCCTCGAT
>JARKPC010000057.1 GCA_029975435.1 Propionivibrio sp.
GCAGTAACCGAACCCCTTGGGGCCGAGGTTCTTTGAAAAAGCGGCGAGCGTGCCGAAGATCCAACCGGCACGCTCGCCACCTTCGTTTTCATAAAAGACCCCGGGACATGCCGGGCGATCGGTGGCGCCTAGAGCAATTCCAGCAAAAGTGGGAACCGGTTTTGCGTCCGGAATTGCGTCTGAACAAAGAGATAGAGCATTTCAGGTGAACTGGATTTCACCGGAAATGCTCTAATGTATGATCTTGCTGCCGAAGACGGGGTTTTTGCCGGCATTCGGGTTCACGACGCCGCCCGCGACGAGGTCGAGATCCGTCTCCGACAGTTCTTCCCCGCCGGACAGCCTGTCCAGCCCGGCGGCGAGTTCTTCCGCCGTGAAGCTGAAGCCTTCGCGGGCGCCCAGGGCAACGACGGCGGCCGCCCCCTCCTGCATCGCTGCCGTGGCCTCCGCCTCCAGCGCTTCGCTCGCCCGGACCTTGTCGTAAAACTGCTCCAAAGCCTGCATGCTCATGATGACTTGATCTCCGTTCACTATGTTTCCCCCCGTCCAGGGAGGCTTCAATCAGGGTCGCCGCACCGTTTCCTTGCCGAGGTTGGGCGCGACGGCCATGCTGGTCGTGCCACCGGCGACCAGATCGAGGTCGGCATCGGAAAGCTCGCCATCCACCGGGGCCAACCGGCGCGACAAAGCCGTCAGAAGCTCCTCCTCCGTGAACTCGAAGCCCTTCAGAAAGCCCAGGACAACGAGAGATTCCGGGCCGTCTTCGAGAGCATTGGTGGCCAGCGCCTCAAGCTCCGGGTCGGAACGCACGCATTCGTAGAATGCCTTGAGGGATTCGATACTCACGGAAAACGTCCCGACATGGCGGTTTTCTTTTCAATTCTCTTCTTGGGAGACATGAATTCGCGAACGTCCGCAGGCACAGCCGGTCAGATTTCAAGCTCGGCAACACCACGCGGGCCAGCGCCCCGCTGATGCGCAGGATGGGCGCGACATTCGCCAGCAAGCTGCTGCCGGAAGGTGGCGGGCAATCGAGCGCTGGCGCTGAAGATCGTCTCGACGCGCTCGGCGAGGGAGGCAAACCGGCGGAGGGTCAGGGCGACCATGCGGGGACGACTGTCGTGGCTGGTATAGTAGACCGCGACGGACTCCCGGCCGAGGCGCGCCACCTGCCTGGAGTAGCAGTGATAATAGGCGCCGACCATGATGCCGGCGTGCCGATAGGCCGGATCGAGATAGGCTTCCAGATAGCGGATCGCCGGCACCTCAGTGTTCGTCTCGACAAGGGGACGGCGCGTTTCCGTGGCCAGCAACCAGCCGACGAGTCGGCCGTCGCGACGAATGGCAATACTGAAATCATCGGCCAGTTGTTCCGCCTGACGGATCGGGCCCGACATGTCCGCAGCTTCGGGGGTCGAGAGGTATCGCTCCACCGCCTCGACATCGGCGGCAGTCAGTTCCAGCGGCTCGAAGGCGTATGACCGCGGCGCGGCGAGGCGCCCGGCTATGCCGGGCCAGACGCTGACCTCCTCGACCATTTTCCCGACGCGGCCGATCACCACCAGCCCGCTGGCACGCGGAGCCGTCCAGCCGGCCCTTGCCAGCAAGGCCTTCAACGCGCCGCGTCCCGGCATCGTCTCGTTGTAGTTTGCCCGGCATTCGGTCGCTCCGCGCCCGGATGCCTCCGCTTGCCAGGCATCGAGGAGGCGCCCACCGAGCCCCAGCCGGCGCATCGCCGGAGCGACGGCGATCGACAGCAACTCGCATTGGGACCTTCCCGGCAACAGGGTGCCGAGAGCCAGCCCGACCGGACGCGCGCCGACGATGAGCCCGACCGCGATGACGTGATCCGGCACCGGCTCGAGCCAGCCGCCGACCCGCCCGAACGTGAACGGGGAGAACAGTCCGGCATTCCCCCTGAGCACCGGAAACGAGGCCCTCGGCGGCGTCGCCGGATGGTCCGCCGGTACCTCGCCGGGTCCGGCGGGCAATCGTCTCTGTGTGGCCGGTGGCATGCCGCGCCTTTCTCCATGCTGTCTTTCAGGCTATGTGCCTGTATTCAGACTGGAAATAAAGCGCGGTACCGCCCATGGGACGATATCGGCGGAGTTTGGGATAGGATGTCGGGAAAGCGATCGCCGTCACGCGGCAGTCACGCCTTGGCGTGCAGCTTGTCGAGCCAGGTCTGCATCCAGTTGCTCTCCTGAAAACCGATATCGGCTTTCAGGCGGATGCCCTCGCGGGCGTTCCGGATGGCCTCGCTCGGGCGCAGGCCGAAATATTGCTGGAAGGCGCGGGAAAAGGCGTTCTCGCTGGCAAACCCGGAGGCATAGGCGAGTTTCGCCACCGAACCGCGCGACGTGCCGACCGAGGCGAGCTTCAGGAGGGCCAGCTTCAACCGCCTCTCGCGGATATAGTCGGCGATGCCGCCCAGCGGCTCGAACAGTCGATAAAGGGCCGAACGCGACAAGGCGAACTGACGCATGATCATTTCCGTCGACAGCGACGGGTTGGTCAGGTTGCGCTCGATGAACACCTGTACGGTTTGAAGATTGGAATCCATCAGCGTGCCGCGCTCGGCGGCGATGACGGCGGAAAGGCCGCTCGATACCAGCACGGACGCCACATCCGCCGCCAGCTTTCCTTCCGGGCCGGCCAGTTGCGGCGCCAGCTTGGCCATCGTCATCATGTGCTCGCCGAGCAGAATGCCGAGCGTCGACGTGCCGTCCAGCCGCGCGCCGTGCAGTTCGTCGATGACCTTGGGCATCAGGCGGATCATGGCGCGCGGCAGGATCAGGCTGACGATGTCCATGTCGGTGGTCTGGCTGCGCATCGGCCGGCTGAGGTCGAAACAGACGATATCCCCGGCAACGCCCTTGGCCAGTCCGCCATCGGCGTTGTAGGCGCATTGACCGGATACGTAGAGCTGGATCAGCAGGTGGTCGACGCCCGACGCGGCCACCAGCTCGCTCGAACGATGGAAGCGCTGGGCGACCGCCGACGACTTGCCGATCAGGAAATGCCCGAGATTGTAGCTCGCAAGATCGGCCTTGAAGCCGTCGAGCCCGTCGGTTGCCGGAACCGCATCGAACAGGCTGGATACGCCGATCCGCCAGCGCTCGTAGTTTTCTTCCTGGCTCAAGTCCGACGATCGGATCAACTGGTATTCAGTCTGGCTGCCGGTCACCTGGGTCGCTCTCTGAAGGTATTCATTCTCTTCGCGAAGCAGATCAATATTCTGCCCGAGCGTCGAGAAATGCGAGTAACGGAAGGTTCAAGACAAAACGCGTTCTCAGATCAGGCGACCAACCAGCATCGTCGCCCATACTACCTTGCATGCAATGTGTAGCGCCTGATCCCCGTGAATGGAGATAATTCCTTTGTTCTTGAGAGAGTCAATGAAAAAGTGAGCCGCCGTCTCCAGAATTCCGACGATGAGCGAGCCTGTCACCAGGCCCGCCAGCCCGCCGTGGATGACCGAATGCGCGCCCAGGAGATAGTACCAGGGCACACCGGGAACCGGCGTCTTCCAGTTCTTGCCGCGCGCCATGAAATCGTTCTGCAGCGGATAGTCCCCGAGCGCGTGGCCGAAGACCAGCAGCGCCAGGACAGCGACAAAACCCTCCGGCATCATGGCAGGCGCTCCTCGCTGCGGGACAGGCGGGTCAGCATGTGTTCGAAGCGGGCGCCGGCCAGCGATATCGTATCGAGAATGCCGTCATCCAGTTCGTCTTCCATCACCGCTCCCGCCCTGAGCCCGTTGCGCGAGTTGATGCGTTGGGT
>JARKPC010000044.1 GCA_029975435.1 Propionivibrio sp.
TTCGCTCTCGCCTTGCTGCGCCAGGATACCCAGTATCCCAAACGCAGCTTGCGTTCCCGTCGCAAAACCGCTGAACGCCTTCCAGATTACCGTGCCTCATTGCTCGGCCTTATTCCTCGAAGCTAAATGCGATTGCCCTGCGCGGAGGATCAACTACCGACTCCATGATTGAGGTGGCAGGTGCAGCGAGGGGCGACGGGCTGCCGAGGACGGGCTCCCCGCTGTACGGTCTGTCGCCCCATGCCGCGACGTTATGACGGATAGCGCCCCTGTGTCTCTGTCGAATGGCGAGGGAGGAGCTTCCGAACTAGACTAAAAAGAACGCGCGTTCTGTTTGTCATTCGGGCGTATGCGTCTCTCTAGTGGGGTGATTGAACTGGGCTGGTCCATGAACTTCCATAAAGTGATCCTCCTTGCGCTTGGTTTTAGTGTGGCTACCTCGGCTTTCGCCGAAATCGGCGTGGCACCCGTCATGCAATCCGCGGCGACGGCAGTCTATGTGGCAGATGCCACGGTTCAGGCGATCAAGCAGAGTGTCGTTTCTGCCCAAGTGCCGGGGCGGGTGTTGCAATTGCTGGTGCGGGCTGGTGACGCGGTGACCGCCGGGCAAGTCATCATCCGACTCGACGATCGCGAATCGGTCGCGGTCGAGGCCTCCAGCGAAGCGGCCATCTACGAGGCCCAGGCGAATCTGGCGCGCGCCGAACTGGATCTGAAGCGCACGCAGGAACTGTCCCGGCGGAACTTCGTCAGCACTGCTGCACTCGACCAGTCGGAAAGCCAAGTGAAGGCCTTGCGTGCTCGCATCGAGTCGCTGCAGGCAACCCATCGCGCCGCGGGCGCTACACGCAGTCATGCGGCGATAACGGCGCCTTACACTGGCCTGGTGGCGGCAACGCAAGCCGAAGTCGGTGACATGGCCATGCCCGGGAAACCGATCGTCACCCTCTTCGAGCCCGGCCGGCTGCGGGTTGTCGCCTATGTCCCCGAAACCCGGATGGAAGGTGTGCGGGCCGGTCTCGCCGAATCGCAGCCGGTAGTTGATGTCGGCGGACAGCGTGTTGCCGGTACACAGACGACAATTCTGCCTGCGGCGGATCCGGGTACCCGCACCACCGAGATTCGCATCGATCTTCCACCGAACGCGCGGGCGACGCCAGGCCAGTTTGCGCAGGTGCGCTTCGCCTTGGCCATCTCAACCTCGTCTCCGCGCCTGTCGATTCCTGCAACCGCCATTCTTCGGCGCGGGGAATTGACCGCCGTCTACGTCAGGATCGGCGGAGAGCGTTTCCAACAGCGGCAGGTTCGCGTGGGCGATGCCTTGCCCGATGGATCCATCGAGGTATTGGCCGGGCTCAGGGCTGGAGAATACGTGGCGCTCGACCCTGTCAAGGCGGGAATCGAGGCCCTGCAGCCTCGGCCCGGAAAATGAGCGCCATGAGCGACGCCGTGTCGTCCAGTCTCGGTGTTTCCGGCCGCATCACGGCGCTGTTTCAGCGCAACGCGATTACACCTCTGCTGGCCTTGGTGCTGTTCCTGCTCGGGGTCTTCGCCGCCGTGATTACGCCGCGCGAAGAAGAGCCCCAGATCAATGTGACCATGGCCAATGTCCTCATACCATTCCCGGGGGCCTCCAGCACGGATGTTGAGCGGCTGGTCGCGGGGCCGGCAGAGCAGGTGCTCGATCAGATTGCCGACATCGAGCACGTCTATTCGGTGTCGCGGCCGGGCATGGCTATCCTGACGGTGCAGTACAAGGTCGGTGTGCCGCGTACCGAGGCCCTGGTGCGGCTATATGACACCCTGGACAGCAACAGTGATTGGCTGCCTAAGGGTCTGGGGGTGATGGCGCCCATCGTCAAGCCCAAGGGCATCGACGACGTGCCCATCGTGGCGTTGACGCTGTGGACGCGGGATCTCCATGCGTCGGCGTTCGATCTCGAACGAATCGCGCATGCGCTCGAAGCGGAGCTCAAGCGCGTCAAGGGAACGCGCGAAGTGACGACACTCGGCGGCCCCGGGAACGCAGTTAACGTCTGGCTCGACAGCGAGCGACTGACCGCGCACGGCCTGTCGGTTGGAGATATCACGCAGGCGCTGGTGGCGCGCAACATGGTTCTGCCCGGGGGGGAGTTGGTATCGGGCAATCGCTTGATCCGTGTCAACGTTGGCGCATTTCTGCGTGATGCGAAGGATGTTGGCGAGGTGATTGTCGGGACGACCAATGGGCGGGTCATTTATCTGTCTGACGTTGCTTCCGTACAAGCCGGGGCTCCGCTGCCGGGTCATTACCTGTGGCATGGCGTGGCCGGAAAAGACGGGGGTGAATACCCCGCCGTTACCGTGCAGATCACCAAGAAACCGGGCGAGAATGCCGTCAATGTCGCCAGGGCAGTCATTGAACGCGCCTCGGCGCTGAAAAACCAGCTGGTCCCAGCCAACGTCGAGGTAACGGTTACGCGTGACTATGGGCGGACCGCCGACGACAAGGCAACTAAGCTGATTCACAAACTGGTCTTCGCTACGGGGTCCGTTATCGCGCTGGTCTGGCTGGCGCTCGGGCGGCGCGAGTCGGCGATCGTAGGTGCGGCGGTCATCCTGACGCTGGCGGCCACGCTGTTTGCCAGCTGGGCCTGGGGCTTCACACTGAACCGGGTCTCGTTGTTCGCCCTGATTTTTTCGATAGGTATTCTCGTCGATGATGCCATTGTGGTCGTGGAGAACATCCACCGCCACCGAGCGTTGGAACCGGCCAAAGCGCTGTGGGAAATCATCCCGGGAGCGGTGGACGAGGTTGGCGGCCCGACGATCCTGGCGACGCTTACGGTCATTGCCGCCCTCTTGCCGATGGCCTTCGTAACGGGGCTGATGGGGCCGTACATGAGCCCGATACCCATCAACTCGAGCATGGGCATGCTCATTTCGCTGGCGGTTGCGTTCGTCGTCACTCCCTGGCTGGCGAATCACTGGCTTGGCCATACGCACGAAACGGCATCCGAAGGGTCCGGTGAGAGTCGCTTGATGCGCCTGGCGCGCCGCCTGCTCGGACCATTCCTTGATCCGCAAAGCGGCCGCCGGGCCCGAGGCCGGCTGTGGGTCGGCGTCGGTTTGGCGATTACGATCTCGCTGGCGCTGCCGCTCGTGGAATGGGTCGTTTTGAAGATGCTGCCGTTCGACAATAAGAGCGAGTTCCAGGTGGTGGTCGATATGCCGCCCGGGACTCCCGTCGAGGCGACGGCGGCAGTGCTGCGCGAGATGGGTACGGCTCTGGCGCAGGTGCCAGAGGTGACCGACTACCAGGCGTACGCCGGAACGGCCAGCCCGATCAATTTCAACGGACTGGTGCGCCAGTACTATATGCGCGCCGCAAGCGAGCTGGGCGACCTCCAGGTCAATCTCGTCGATAAGCATCTGCGCTCCCGGCAGAGCCATGAAATTGCGCTGGCCGTGCGCCCGGACCTGCAGAAAATCGCTGCCGCGCATGGCGCTCGCGTCAAGGTCGTGGAAGTGCCCCCCGGGCCGCCCGTACTAAGCCCTATTGTGGCCGAGGTCTACGGGCCGGATGAACCGGGCCGCCGTGCCGTCGCCCGCAAAATTCTTGCCGCCTTCGAGGCTACCCCCCATATCGTGGATACCGACACGACCGATACGGCGGCCTCACAGCAGACAACGCTGCGTCCGCTCTACGGCAAGGCCGGCCAACTGGGCGTCAGCCAGGCCCAAATCGCCCAGACGTTGTACGCTGCCGGCGAAGGAGCCGAAGCCACTTTCTTGCATGACGAACAGAGCAAGTACGCCGTCCCGGTACGCCTGCAATTGCCTGCAGAGAGACTCTCCGACATCGGCGCACTGCTCAAGCTGCCCGTTAAAACGGCTGACGGGCGCACCGTTCCGCTCGCCGATCTCGTCGAGGTCACGACAGGCGAGCGTGATCGCGTTTTCTACCATAAGGACCTGATGCCGGTGACGTATGTCCTTGGCGACATGGCCGGCGGATTGGACAGCCCGTTGTATGGCATGTTCGGCGTTCGCGCCCGGCTCAATGACCTGCCGCTCGAACAGGGCGGCAGACTCGCCCAGACGTACATCCGCCAACCGGAGGACGCCTGGCGCGGCTATGCGCTGAAATGGGACGGCGAATGGCAGGTGACCTACGAGACTTTTCGCGACATGGGGGCAGCTTACGCCGTCGGGCTGATATTGATCTATCTGCTCGTGGTGGCTCAGTTCCGCAGCTACCTGACGCCTCTGGTCATCATGGCGCCGATTCCGCTGACCCTCGTCGGCGTGATGCCTGGACACGCCTTGATCGGAGCGCAATTCACCGCCACCTCGATGATCGGAATGATTGCCTTGGCCGGCATCATCGTGCGCAACTCGATTCTGCTCGTCGATTTCATCAATCTGCAGGTCGCGGAAGGTGTGCCGTTTGCCGAATCGGTCATTCGTTCGGCCGGCGTGCGCGCCCAGCCGATCGGCCTCACGGCGCTGGCCGCCATGATGGGCGCGCTGTTTATCCTGGACGATCCCATTTTTAACGGCTTGGCCGTGTCGCTGCTCTTTGGCATTGCCGTGTCCACACTTCTCACGCTCGTGCTCATTCCGCTGCTTTACTACGTGCTGAACCACAAACGATTTGAACAGCTGCCGGCCTGAAAGGAATGCGTGCAGTGAAGAGGTGATACCTGATTCGTATTTGCCCGCGTTTGCGGTGTCCGTCCGCCGCAGAGCGGTAATACACGCGGGTACTCTGATGATCGTGCATCGGGCCGAGGATCACTCCCGGATCAATTGTGACCAGTGCCTTGTGGCCTTTGAGTTCCAACGCCAGCTTTCAAAAAAGAGCGGAAACGGCGAACTTGGAATCGGCTGGGCTGGTCTTTCAGGAGTAGCTCTCTTGTTGAATGCATGGATCTCGTCACTCGAAAGTTAAAGCACGGTGAATATTCCGCCAATTCCGAGCATTGCCGATTCCAATCGAAAGCGCTTCATCGGGTTTCGCGTGCTGTTCAATTCCCGGTTTTACTATCCGATATTGGCAGTGCTTTTCCTCGATCTGGGGCTTTCGGCGACGCAATACACGCTGCTCAATTTTGTATGGGCGATTACCATCGTCGTGGCTGAAGTGCCTTCGGGAGCACTGGCAGACCGAATCGGACGACGCCCTTTGATCATTGCATCGGCGGCCTGCATGGTGCTTGAGATGTCATTGCTCCTCGCGGCCCCGCTTAACGGGGGGCTGACCCTGCTGCTGTTCTGCCTGGCAAACCGAATGCTCAGCGGATTGGCCGAGGCACTGGCAAGCGGCGCAGACGAATCGTTGGCCTACGATTCCCTTGCGGCAGAATCGCGTGGGCACGAGTGGCCGGATGTGATGGCCGATGTCGTGCATTGGCAGTCATTGGGTCTGTGCGTGGCCATGCTCGTTGGCGCAGCCGTATATGACCCGAACCTGATGAGCGGCATCATGGCGGCTCTGGGCAGCGACATACGAATTGACCAAGGCATTGCGCTACGTTTTCCGATTGCCCTGAATCTGACCAGTGCGGGAGTCGTGCTGTGGTTGGCCCTCGGAATGCGTGAACCGGCCGCAATCGGCAAGGGGCCGCACCCAGCCAATGGCTGGCAAGATATCGTGGATGCCGGGCGTTGGATTCTGCGAACTCCCGTCGCGCTATTCGTCATCGTCGGTGGCGTAATGATCGATAGCGTGATTCGTTTGTTCCTGACTTTCGGCAGTGCGTACTACCGCCTGATTGAGCTGCCTGAGGCCAGTTTCGGCTTTATAGGAGCCACCATGGCCGGGCTGGGAATAGTGGTCGCACCGATAGCCAGACGCTTGGTCGTTTCCGGTTCGCTGCTGCGCAATTTCACGATTCTCACCGCTCTGGCGCTGGTCGGTCTGGCAGGAATTGCGCTCAAGATTCCTCAATGGGGCGTCCTGTTCGCCATTCCCCTGGCTGCCGCCATGACAGCGCTGGGCTATATCGTTTCAAACACCCTGAACGCCCATGCCCGATCCGCTCAACGAGCGACCGTTCTCTCGTTCAAGGGGCTCGTTTTCAATCTTGGCTACGGTTTTGTCAGCCTGCTGTTTGCTCTCGCCCTGCGTGTCCTGAAAGGCGTTAGCCCTCCCGAACAAGCCTTCGCCAGCGCGATTGAAGTGCTGCCACTGTGGCTCTTGTTGACTTTGATCCTGCTGGCGCTGGCATTTCGCCGGCACGTTACCGAATTGAATACGAAACCCTGATTAGCCGCTGCTTTCCGAAAGAACGCCTTGAACAGCGGTTCCATCTTTTCGATCACGAACTCCCGACGGGTTATTACGGATAGATGTCCCCGGTCAGGTAAGCGCCCCAATTCTTCTCGAAATAGATTGTTCCGGTGTCCTCGATGCTTCGCAGCGGGCGCGTGGAAATCCGCATGCCTTGTTCCGGGTCGTAACGGACCAGGATTTTTTCCTGTTTGTGCGTATCCTTCTCGGCCAGAAAGCGATAGCCGTTGAGGATTCCGAGGCGCGATTCCGGTGCCTGAGAGCCTTGCTCCGCGCACAGCATCCGCGCTCCACGGCTGCCACCGCCTTGCCGAACGTAATGATCGAGTGCCGCCAATACCGCTTCCGAAAGCAAGGCGGTCTGTACCCGCAGGATGCCTTCCGAAAGTTTGCGGGGTTCGTTGATGCACACGCCCTCGCGGGCGATCCGGCGATTCAACTCGCGGGCAGCGTCCAGCGCCGCCGGAATTTCGCCGACGTGGCAGACAAAACCGGCATGATCGCTCATGCGGTTCTGGATTTCGCTGGCCAGGTCGTCGAGGGCGATCCCGCGGGGATTGCCGACGTTGCGGTTCAGCCAGGCCAGCGCTTTCTGCAGTGTTCGTTCAAGCGTGTCGGGGGTTTCGGAAGCCCAGGGCTTGCGCTTGAGCTGGCTGTGAATGTGTGCGGCGCAGCGTTGGCCGAATACCTGGCCGGCGTTCAGGGCCGCGCCGCCGGGCCGCGTGACGCCGTGCGTGCCGGCGATCTCGCCGACGGCGTAACATCCCGGCAGGCTGCTGCGTGCGAAGATGTCGACGTCGATGCCGCCGTTCATGTGCTGGTGGTTGACGTTGAACGGCAGCGGTTCGCGCGTGATGTCCTTGCGGTATTGCTTGTACAGTTCGATGGCCAGCGGGTTCATGCATTTCAGGCGTTCGATCGGGGTCGCCTGCAGGGCGCCGTTGTTTTCCAGGTAGGCCCGAACGTCGGCATCGAGACGCGCCAGATCGAAAGGATGGTCGCCGGGGACGGGCTGCGGATTGCGCAGGAAATCCAGCCAGACCGTCCGTCCCTTGCGTGTCTCCCGATAGATCGCCAGATCGACGAGGCTTGACCCGTAGTTCAGCGTGCGCGTTGCGTGGAACGGCCACTGGTAGCCCTTGCGGAAGACGTTGGAGGCGAGTTCCTGCGTGGTCCGGTAGTAGTCGGCGAGGAAGTTGTATTCCGTGCCGTCGGCGTCGGTCGAGTAGACGTAGGGCATGACCTGCACATAGGTGCCGGAGAGGTTCCAGGGGAACTCGGTGCGGCGCGTGCCGATGCCGAACTGGTGCTCGGTCAGGTTGGTCAGTTCCAGCCCGGCTTCCAGCGCGAGGCCGAGCGAGCCGAAGCAGTTCTTGGGATAGACGCTGTCGCGGAACAGTTCGCCCGGGCCGCCGGTCGCCAGGACGATATAGGGGCTCAGGACGACGCTCAGCCCGTAAGGGTTATCGTGGTTGGTCCGGTTGAGCAGGACCAGTCCGGCGGCTTTTTCGCCCTGGCCCGAGCCGCTCTTGAGCAGGGACATGCCGGTCGTGTGGTCGAGGAACGGAATGTTCAGGCGCGTGGCTTCTTCCGAGAGGACCTTGACCATCAGGCGCGACGTGCGCGGGCCGCAACTGGTGGCCCGGCCGAATTCGTCGTGGTCAGTCTGGTAGCGCAGCACGGCGCCGAAACGATCCTCCGGCAGGGGGAGGCCAAGATACTTCAGTCCGGCAAAGGCGCCGATCGAGCCAACCGCTTCGACGTAGGCGATGTCGGCATCCATCGCGCCGCCACCTCCGAGGGCCTGCGCCATTTTCGTGAAATCGTCGCCGCGGTGCTTGGTGCATGCCGTGTGCAGGGTCTGTTTGTCGGAACCGGAAAAGGCCGAGGTGCCCCAGAACAGCTTGCGCGTGACGACCAGCACGTCGACGCCGCGCCGCTTGAGTTCCACCGCCGCGCGCAGGCCGGCGGCGCCGCTGCCGAGGACCACCGCCGGGTAACGATAAACGGGCACCCGGATGCCGTCGATCTCGAGATGCTCGTTGAGCGGCGGCGGGGCCATTTCCCGCGGCAGGTGGACGTCGGTCAGTTCGTCGAGAATGTGCTGGGGAATCGGGGTCGCCATGGTGTTAGAGCCTCCGCAGGTGGAATCCGCCGTCGACGTTGATGACTTCGCCGGTCGAGAAATCGAGCAGGCCGGAACAGGCCGCCCAGACGGCCTTGGCGACGTCATCCGGTTGCCCCCAGCGCCTGATCGGCGTGAGGCCGTTGGCGATCATCGCGTCGTATTTTTCCTTGACCACGGAGGTCATGTCAGTGGCGATGACGCCGGGTCGGATTTCGTAGACGTTGATGCCGGAGTCGGCCAGCCGGTCGGCGAACAGTTGGGTGACCATGCTGATGGCGGCTTTCGAGATGCAGTATTCGCCGCGCTGGGTCGACGAGGTGTACGCCGAGACCGACGAGATATTGACGATCTTCGGGGCGAGGGCCGGGTTGCCGGCCTTGGCCTCGCACATGACGCGGGCCACCGCCTGCGAAAGGAAGAAGGTCGATTTGAGGTTGATGCCGAGGACGCGGTCGAAGCTTTCCTCGCTGGTTTCCAGCAGGTCCATGCGCACCTTCGGCGCGACGCCGGCGTTGTTCACCAGCACGTCGATGCGCCCGAATTCTTCCAGCGTGGCGCTGAGGATCCGGTCGCGCCCCTCGCTCGTGGATACGTCGGCCTGGACGTAGATCCATGGCAGGTTGCTTTGCCGAATGGCGGCGAAGTTGGCGGAAATGCCGGACAGTTCCGAGGTGCCGACGGCGACGATGGCATAGCCTTCGCCCGACAGCCGGGCGGCGATGGCATTGCCGATACCGCGCGACGCACCGGTGACAATGGCGACTTTGTGTTCGATCATGGGGTTCTCCAGGGCAGTGTTCAGACGACCGTCTTGTGCCGGGCGATACAGGTGTCGAGGACTTCTTCGCCGCGTTTGCTCCACCAGTAATCGGAAAAGATTTCGACTTCGGCGTAACCGGAATACCCGGCGGCTTCGGCCCAGCGGCGGCATTTTTTCAGTTCGATGACGCCGTCGCCCATCATGCCGCGGTCGTTGAGCAGGTCGCGGGTCGGCGTCAGCCAGTCGCACACGTGATACGCCAGCAGGCGGTCGGCGCCGGCGCGCATCAGTTGGGCTTCGAGCTTCGGATCCCACCACACGTGGTACAGGTCGGCGGCTACGCCGAGCATCCCGGTTCGCCCAGGGTCGAGCTCGTCGCATAGGTCGAGCGCCTGCTCGAGCGTGTTGATGCAGGCGCGGTCGGCCGCCTGCATCGGATGCAGCGGTTCGATGGCCAGCGGCATGCCGATTTCATGCGCGTATTCCAGCGTGGCGGCAATACCGTCGCGCACTTCGGCACGGGCGCGCGAAATGTCGACATACGCCGGCGCTCCGTTCAGCGCCCCGGGCAGGGAGCCGACGACCAGCACCAGGCAGGGGGAGTCGAGCTGCCGGGCTTCGTCGATCGCCTTGCGGTTGTCTTCCAGCGCGGCGCGCAGACCGGCCGCGTCGGCGGCGGGAAAAAATCCGCCCCGGCAGAAGCCGGAAAGACGAATGCCGGTTTCGCGCAACTGTCTGCCAATGCGGTCGATTCCCACGGCGGCCACCTGGTCGCGCCATGGGCTGATCGCCCGGATGTCGCGCCGCGCGCATTCGTCGATGATGCGGTCCAGCGGCCACTGTTTCCTGACCGTAGCGGTATTGATCGAGAGGGCTTCGTGGTTCGCCGAGAAATCGCGCATCGGCCGGCTCCTGTTATCGTGTGTGTGGGAAGAAGGCCGGCAATCAGGCTTGCAGCGCGGGCAGGTCGATCCAGCGGCGCTCCGCCCAGCTTTGCAGTCCCAGTTCGACCAGTTGCACGCCCTTGGCGGCTTCCAGCAGGTTCCACTTGAAGTCGCCTTCACCCCAGACGTGCTTGAGGAAGAGTTCCCATTCGACCTTGAACGCGTTGTCGTAGGTCGTGCTGTCCGGCACCAGCGCCCAGTCGTCGAAGAAATTGTGGGTCTGCCGGACGTCGGGGTTCCATACCGGGCGGGGCGTATTGACCCGTGACTGGGTCCAGCAGTCGGTCAGCCCGGCCACGGCCGAGCCGTGCGTACCGTCGACCTGGAAGGTGACCAGGTCGTCGCGGCGGACGCGCACGCACCAGGAACTGTTCATCTGGACGATCACGCCGTTTTCCAGTTCGAAGGTGGCATAGGCGGCGTCGTCGGCCGTCGCCTTGTAGGCCTGGCCTTGCTCGTTCCAGCGTTTCGGGATGTGCGTGGCGCCCAGGCAGGAGACGCTCTTGATCGGTCCGAAAATATTGTCGACGACGTAGCGCCAGTGACAGAGCATGTCGAGGATCATGCCGCCGCCGTCTTCGGCGCGGTAGTTCCACGACGGGCGCTGGATCGGTTGCAGGTCGCCTTCGAAGACCCAGTAGCCGAATTCGCCGCGCACCGACAGAACGTCGCCGAAGAATCCGGCCTTGTTAAGCATCTGAAGTTTCAGCAGGCCCGGCAGCCACAGTTTGTCCTGCACTACGCCATGTTTGATTCCAGCCTGTTTCGCCGCGCGATAGATATCCATGGCCGCGTCGAGATTGGTCGCCACGGGCTTTTCACAATAGACGTGCTTGCCGGCGGCGATGGCGCGTTTGAGCAGGGCGGGGCGCGCCTGCGTCGTGGCGGCGTCGAAGAAGATCGCGTCGTCCTTGTTCCCGAGCGCTGCGTCGAGATCGGTGGAAACCCGCGAAATGCCGTATTTGTCGGCCAGCGCCTGGATCTTCTCGGCGTTGCGCCCGACCAGGATCGGATCGGGCATCAGGCGGTCGCCGTTGGCGAGCGCCACGCCACCCTGCTTGCGGATTTCGACGATGGAACGGATCAAGTGTTGGTTCATGCCCATGCGTCCGGTGACGCCGTGCATGATGATGCCGATACGGTGTTGCGCCATTTCGATTCCTCTCAAGTAAGCAACGCATTGAACAGATGACAAGCGCTCGAATCGCCGCGTGATGGGTCGCGGTCGGTGTTCTCGCGGCGTTTGGAGATGGCCCGATCTTGTTTGAATGTTACCGGACGGTTAATAGACTTCGAATTTATCGAAGCGCAGTTTTTCTGTCAACAAGCTCGCCCTGTGGCTCTGTCCGGCACAGTGAAAAGTCGGTTGTATACGTCATGGTGTCTATAAGTCTTTTGTTTAATGGGAAAAAGTCTGGGTTGGTCAATCCTGTCCGGCGAAGGCAGTCTCTGCGGTTCGCCAGTGCGCAAAGGGACGGCGAAGATTCGTAAAAACGCTATTGCATGTTACTCAGCAGTTAATTAGAATCGTTTTTCACAAATGCTCGCAGCCGGCAAAACATGACTGTCCCGGGATAACGGGGAAGCGCGGACAACACTAGAAAAAGCGCAAGACAGGCCGGTGCGCGCGAAGAATTTGATTTTTGAGGTATGTGGTTGGCTTTGCGGGGGTGCGGGAGGTCTGGTTTCCTCTTTTTCGTCCGGATCGGGCCAGGTTTTGGGCCGGGAAAGGCGGGAGAACGCATCCATACGAAATGACATTGGAGGGAATGACATGCGTAACCAAAGATTCTTGGCAAAAACGTTGTTGGTCATACCGTTGATCTGGTCCGGTATTGCGATGGCCGGCGAGATCGTGCTGGGCAACCTGCAGGACCTGAGCGGGCCGACGTCCGTGCTCGGCAACGCGGTGACGCGCGGCGCCGAGGTGGCGGTCGAGAAGATCAACGCCGCCGGCGGGTTCAAGGGCGACAAAATCAAGTTGATCACGGCCGACACCAAGGGCAACGTGCAGGAAGCCATCAAGGCGTTCACCCGACTCGTCGATCATGAGAAGGCGATTGCCGTCCTCGGGCCGCCCGTTTCCAACATCGGTCTCGCCATCGCACCGATCGCCAACGAAAAGAAGATCCCGGTCGTCGGCAG
Source organism: Propionivibrio sp. (assembly GCA_029975435.1). Classification (GTDB taxonomy): domain Bacteria; phylum Pseudomonadota; class Gammaproteobacteria; order Burkholderiales; family Rhodocyclaceae; genus Propionivibrio. The sequence continues at coordinate 12,252 of JARKPC010000044.1, forward strand.
CTTCATCGACCCGCGCGTGACCGTGCAGGAGAACGGCGAGCCGCAGCCCTCCATGTTCCTGATCCAGCCGACCAGCGTTCAGTATGCCGAGATCATTGCCAGCTATGCGAACGAGAAGCTCGGCTATAAGAAGTTCGCCGTGCTCTACGACCAGTCGAATGCCTTTGCCGTTTCGATGCTGAAGCCGTTCAAGGCCTATATCGAGAAGCGCGGCGGTTCGGTGGTGGCCGAGGAAACCTATACCAAGAGCGACAAGGATTACCGCGCCCAGTTGAACAAGATCAAGAGTGCTGGCGCCGACGTGCTCTACATTCCCAACTACACGCAGGATCTGGTCATCACCGTTAAGCAGGCCAAGCAGATCGGCCTGAACCTGCCGATGGTCAGCGGCCTCGATGCGGCACCGCCGTTTGCCTCGCTCGTTGGCGATCCGGAGGCGACGAACAACATCTACTTCGCCAACAACTTCTCGGACAAGGAACCGCAACTGGCCGAAGTGCGCAATGCCTACAAGGCCAAGTTCAACGAGGATCCGATCAACAAGGCTTATCTCGGCTACGACAAGGTGACGGTGATCCTCAAGGCGATCGAACTCGGCGGCGGCGCCAGCGGTCCGCAGATCATCAACGGGCTTTCGCAAGTCAAGGACGTGCAGGGAACGACCGGCATCCTGACGCTCTCGCCCAAGACGCACCAGCCGGTCGGCCTGTCGATGGTCATGTACAAGATCGACAACGGCAAGTATCAGGAAATCGGCCGTTATGTTCCGGAGTCGCACAAGTAACCGGCAGGGATGCCATCGCTAGAAAATCAGGGCGCGGCCAGGCAATGACCGCGCCCTTTTTCTGACAAAGGGAAACCATGCTGCAAAACATTTTCTTCGGACTGTCGCTGGGCGCGGTGTATTCGCTGATTGCGGTCGGTTTCGCCCTGGTCTTCAATATCCTGAAATTCTCGAACTTCTCGCATGGCGGGGTGATGTCGTTCACTGCCTACGCAGGCTACCTGGCTTATATCTGGATATTCGACGGGAAAGTGACCGGCGTCACGATGTTCGTCGCCGTCGTCCTCACCGCCGCGGTGGTTGGCTCGCTGACCGCGGTCGGCATCGAACGCGTCGGGTTTCGCCGCTTGCGCAGCAACCAGGCGCCGGTGATCTACTACTTCATTTCATCGATCACGTTGGGCATCCTGCTGGAAAACATCATCACCATTTTCGCGTCGAGCAACTTCTACTCGTACCCGGTCTTCTTCTCGTCGAAGAACGTGGATCTTCTCGGAACGTCTTTCTCGGTGGCCGATTTCGTGACCCTGCTGTTCTCGACGGCTGCTCTGGGCGCGCTGCTCTTCGTGCTGTATCGGACCAAGCTCGGCCTCGCCGTGCGCACCGTTTCGTTCGACGTGAATACGGCGACCCTGATGGGCATCGATCCCAATCGCGTGGTGATGGCCACCTTTGCGCTGTCCGGTGCGCTGGGCGGCATCAGCGGCGTCTTTCTCGGCATGAACTACTCGCTCTATCCGCAACTCGGGCAACTGGTGGTGAAAGGCTTCATCGCCTCGGTGATCGGCGGTCTCGGCAGCATTACCGGCGCGGTGATCGGCGCCTTGCTGCTGGGCATCATCGAGGTAGGCCTGATCGGCCTGGTCGGCTCGGGCTGGATGCCGGCCTGCGTCTTCGTGATCATGCTCGTTTTCCTGCTGGTCCGGCCGCGCGGCATTGCCGGCGTGATCGTCCAGGAAAAGGCGTAACAGGGTTCAAAATCGGGATTCCCCATGGATTACATCTATTCAATACTGACCCTGACCGGCATCACCATGATTGGGGTGATGGGCACCTACATGGTGACCGGGCTGACCGGCCAGTTTTCCTTCGGCCAGGCAGCGTTCATGGCCGTCGGTGGCTACGTGTCGGCGATGCTCACGCTGCGTTTCAACCTGCCGTTCCCGGTCGTCGTGCTGGCTGGTTCGGTGGCGGCGACGCTGACCGGGTTGCTGGTCGGCATGCCGACGATCCGCCTGCGGCGCGACTACATCTCGCTGGTGACTTTCGGCTTTGGCGAAGCGATCATCTCCGTACTGAACAACTCGGCGCAGCTGACCGGTGGCGCGGAAGGGCTGGTAGGCATTCCAAAGCGTGTCGATCTGCTGCTGGTTGCAGTGAGCGTGATCTGCTGCCTGTTTCTGGTGGCGTGCTACAAGAACTCCAAATTCGGCCGGCAGTGCCTGGCGCTCCGTACCGATGAACTGGCGGCACGCTCGATGGGGATCGACGTCAACCGCATGAAGCTCGTGACTTTCCTGTTCGCCAGCGCCATTACCGGGTATGCCGGCGTGCTGTATGCCTTCTATTCGCAATATCTCGAACCCGGCTACTACAACTGGACGGTGTCGGCCGAGTGGCTGATCATCGTGTTCGTCGGTGGCATCAACAGTCTGACGGGCGCGATGGTTTCCTCGGTCATTCTCACGGGGTTGCCGGAATTGCTGCGTTTCGCCTCGGCCTGGCGGATTCTCATCTATTGCATCATCGTTCTGCTGATCATCAATTACCGTCCCAACGGCATTTTCGGCGATTGGGAGATCAGCCGCCTCTGGAAGAAACGCAGGGCCGTGCTGGGAGGCCGCGCATGAACAGCTCCATCGCCACCCCGTCCACGCGCGGACTGCTCGAAGTCAGTGGCCTGTGCAAGGCCTTCGGCGGAGTCAAAGCCGTCGATGGTTTTTCCTTCGACGCCAAACCCGGTGAGATCGTCGGCATCATCGGTCCGAACGGTGCAGGCAAGACGACCGTCTTTAATCTGGTGACCGGCGTCTACACGCCGGACAGCGGCAGCGTCCGGCTCGACGGTGTCGAACTCTCCGGCTGGCGGCAGGACGTGATCGCGCGCGAGGGCATCGGGCGCACCTTCCAGAATATTCGCCTGTTCAAGGGGCTGAGCGTGCTGGAAAACGTGATGACGGCCTCCGATCCCTATGCGCCCTACAACTTCCTCTCGGCCATCCTGTCGATGCCGGCCAAGCGGGCGGCCGACCGGCAGGCGACCGGACAGGCGCGCGAGTATCTCGATCTGGTCGGGCTGGGCGGGATGGAGGAGGCGCGGCCCGAGTCGCTTCCCTATGGTTTGCAGCGCAAGCTGGAACTGGCGCGCGCGCTGGCGATCCGGCCCAAGGTGATCCTGCTCGACGAACCGGCGGCCGGGTTGAATCCGAGCGAAGTGCGCGAGTTCATCGACCTCGTCCGTCGTCTGCACGAGCGCTTCAACTTCACGATCGTGTTCATCGAACACCGCATGGAAGTGGTGATGAATCTCAGCCACAAGCTGTTCGTGCTCAGTTTCGGCAAGCTTCTGGCCAGCGGTGAGCCGGAGATGGTGCGACGCGACCCGGCGGTGATCGAAGCCTATATCGGTGATGAGGAATAAGCCGTGTCCTATCTGACTGTTCAAGACCTCCATGTTTCCTACGGGCCGGTGCAGGCGTTGCGCGGCGTCAATCTGCACGTGGAAGAAGGCGCCATCGTCTCCATCATTGGGGCCAATGGCGCTGGCAAGACCACACTGCTCAACACCTTGTCCGGCATCGTCAAGGCTCGCTCGGGTTCGGTGCTGTTGCGCGGCAAACCGCTGCCGGAACGCGCCTGCAACATCATTCGCGCGGGCATGGCGCATGTGCCCGAGGGACGCAAGATCTTCCCCGGGTTCACCATCGAGGAAAACCTGATGGCCGGCGCCTACATCGTCGATGACCAGCAGCTCGTGGAGCAGCGGCGCAACGCCATGTATGCGCGCTTCCCGATCCTGGCCGAACGGACGCTGCAGCAGGCCGGAACGCTTTCGGGCGGCGAACAGCAGATGCTGGCGATTGCGCGCGGATTGATGTCCGATCCGGGCTTGCTGCTCCTCGACGAACCCTCCCTTGGCTTGGCGCCGTTGGTGGTCAAGGCGGTGTTTGAACTGATCCGCGAAATCCGCGACAAGGGCGGCAAGACGATCCTTCTCGTCGAACAGAATGCCAAAAAGGCGCTGGCACTCTGCGATTATGCCTATGTGCTGGAGAACGGCGCCATTGTTCTCGAGGGCAAGGGAGAGGATCTGCTCAGCAACCCGGCCATCCGCAAGGCATATCTTGGAGCGGAAGACGCCTGACAGGCAATGGCATGAATTTGAAATGATGGGGAGTCGCGCAAGCCGCCAGGCACGGCACGCTTGCGCCATCGGTCTGCTGCTTCTCAGCCCGCGAGCATAAGGTATCCGAGGACGATGTCCGTCATGTGCTGCAAGCGCTCGACTTTCGCTTTGGGTGTGCTGAGATCCCGGCAGAACACCGCGCTCAATGTGTCGTTGTTCGACAGGTAAAAATAGCTCAATCCGGCGATCGAAATATAGAGCTGGAGGGGGTCGACACCGCCGCGGAAAAGTTTCTCGTTTTGCCCCCGGATCAGGATTTCGTTCAGCGTATCGATGAGCTTCGAATTGTAGAAGCCGATATTCTTCGATTGCTTGATATGTTCCGCGTGGTACAGGTTCTCGGTGTTCAGCAGGCGCAGAAACTCGGGATGGTGAATGTAGTAGTCCCAGGTGAAACTGATCAGGCTGCGAATTGCCTCGACGGGATGAAAGTCAAGCAGATGCAATTCGGATTCGGCGTCGCGGATTGTCTTGTACGCGTTTTCCATCACCGCTACGAACAGGTCTTCCTTGTTCCGGTAGTAGTAGTACAGCATGCGCTTGTTCGACCCGGAGAGCTCGGCGATTCTTTCGATACGCGCACCGGCGAACCCCTTTTCCGCGAATTCTTCAGTCGCCGCCGCGAGGATGAGAAACCGGGTCCGTTCCTTGTTTCGCGTCTGGGGTTTGCTTTTGCCTGGCATGGTTTCGACAGTTGGACAGATCATCAGGCATTATAGGGGCTAATTAAACCCCTGTTGAATTGAGCTGTCTGTTACGCGGAACAATCGGCTATTCGTTCCCGGTTGTCGGATGGCGCAGCTGCTCAACGCGTCCTGTGTCGGAACGGAAAGCAAATAACGCATTGCAGCGAAAGAGAAAGAGGCCGCCTGGACGACGACCCGCCCCATGCCCTTCTACAGAAGCCAGGAACTGAATACCGCCCGGTCTTGCGCAGCGAATGTCTCCTGCGCTACTCCGGCAACCGGATGAAACCGCTGTCATCCAGGGGGAAAAACGGATTCCAGCATACTTCCCACAAGAAACCGTCCGGGTCGGCAAAATACCCCCGGAAGCCACCCCACGGAGCGGTCTCTGGATTTTTTACCAGGGTTCCCCCGGCGGCCACTGCGCTGTTGATCGTCGTTTCGACCTCGGCCGCGCAAGCAACGTTGTGTGCCAGGGTAAAACCAGAAAATCCTGAACCGGCGGCGGAAACGCCGGCATCGTCGGCCAGCGCCGCACGCTGGAACAGCGCAAAAACCACCGTTCCTGTGGAATAAAGCGCGACTGCGTCCTGGCTGCCGGACGATTCGCGCCATCCGAGCGCGGCGTAGAAGGCGCGGCTGCGCGCCAGGTCGGCGACGCCTAAGGTAATAAAGCTGATGGCCTGTTTCATCGTTCCTCCCGCATGCCCGGATCGATAGTCTAGCTTTGGTGGATCGTCCCATGCACTACTGGTTGCGCTCCCCGATTTTCGCGAGATTCGGGCCGCTTTGGTCGCATCATGATCCCGCAAGGCGTTTATCGCGCCCACTGCGCTCACCTTTGTAAAATTTCCTATTGACTTAAAAAAAAACGACGATGTAACGTTACACGGCCTAATGCAACGTTACATCGCTGGCGAAATAGGATTGTGTCCTGAATTCGTGGCTTTCTGGAGGCATCAATCCCGCCCGCTGTGGCATGCGGTAGTCTCACAAAACATGTTTCTTGGGCAGGGCGAGGATCATGAAATTCATATGCAGGCTGGACAAGGAAATCAGCATTCTTTGTCTCTCGACGATGCTGGTGACGGTTATTTTGCAGGTGATGATGCGCGAGCTTTTCGATTTTCCATTGGTTGGCGCCGAGGAATTCGTTCGCTACCTGATGATCTGGATCGTGCTCTTTCCGCTGGCCTTCACGCTTCGCGAAGGTGGGCACATCGCCATGACCGAGTTGCGCGACATGCTTCCGGCGCCGATCCGCAACGCTCTGGCCTACCTCAGCGACCTCTGCTCGCTGATCGTCTTCGCCGTTGTCTCCTGGTCTTCGATGTCGGTGATCCTGGAAAACGCGAACAACACCACGGCCACCCTGCAAATCCCGTTCTGGATCTTCTTTCTTCCCAATTTTCTCGGATTCGCCTTGCTGACTGTCGGGTACTTCCTGATTCTCAAGAAGCGCCATTTTCATCATCCGGCCCCGGCGGCAAATTAGGACATATCCATGGGAACCACGATCCTCGTCATGTTCGCGGTACTGTTCCTGGTTGGCTTTCCCGTTGCCACGGCCATCCTGATACCGAGCATTTTCTATATTGTCGTCAAAGACCTCCCGCTCGATCTCCTCGCGCAACGCATGCAGTATTCGCTCGATTCCTACACGCTTTGCGCGGTCCCGCTGTTCATTCTGGTGGGCAACCTGATGAACAGCTCCGGCATTACGGCCCGGATCTTTCATTTCGCCGATGTGCTGACGGGCCGGTTCCCCGGTGGGTTGGCGCAAGTCAATATCTTCTCCAGCCTGGTGTTTTCAGGAATGTCCGGTGCGGCGCTGGCCGATGTCGGCGGACTTGGCCAGATTGAAATCAAGGCGATGAAGGAAAAGGGATTCACCGTTCCCTATTCGGCCGCGGTAACAGTGGCCTCGGCGACGGTCGGGCCGATATTTCCCCCGAGCATTCCCTTGGTCATTTACGGTGCGGCCGCCGGTGTGTCCATTGTCAAGCTGCTGGTCGGCGGGATTGGTCCGGCGCTTCTCGCCGTGGTCGCGATGATGATCTTGACGGCGGTGTTGGCGAAGAAGCGGAACTTCCCGCGTGCTGACCGCTGGCCGACCTTCGGCGAAGTGTTTCGCGCCTTCTTGCCCGCATTCCCGGCGTTGATGACACCGGTGTTGCTGGTCGTCGGCATGCTGACCGGGATTTTTACCCCGACGGAAGCATCGGCGCTGACGGTGGGGTACGTCCTGCTGATCAGCAAATTCGTCTATCGCGAATTGACGTGGAAAAGCCTTCCGGGGGCATTGTACGAGACGATCAAATCGACCTGTTGCGTATTGATCATCGTGGCGGCCGCGGCCATTTTCGGGTGGATTCTCGCCGCCGAGCAGATACCGCAGGTGTTCTCCCACTGGTTTACATCCATTTCCAAGGATCCCCTGGTCCTGCTCCTGCTGCTAAATCTGCTGCTTTTCGTCGTCGGCATGTTCCTCGACAGCACGACCGCCATCCTGCTCTTCGTGCCGATCATCGTGCCTCCGATGGTGCAGGCCGGAGTGGACCCGGTTCACCTGGGATTGGTGTTCGTCTTCAACATCATGTGCGGCCTGATCACGCCGCCGATGGGACTGTCTCTTTTCATGGTCAGCAAGGTCGGCCAGATTCCGATCAAGGATGTCGTTCGGGAGGTGACTCCCTACTACGTCCCCCTGGGCGTCACCCTGTTGTTGATTACCTATGTCCCGCAGATCGTCCTGTGGATTCCCAACCAGCTGATCAAATGATCCGCACAAGCACGAGAGGTGTCCGATGAAAGGCTTCCGTTATACCAACCAGAACCTGTTCTTTGTTCGCCTGAACCCGGACGAGGACATTCTTTTGTCGCTGCGCAAGGCCGTGGCCGACTACGGGATTCACAATGCCGTCATCCTGACCGGGATCGGCTCGGTGAAAAGCTACCACTTCCACGTCGTGGACAGCATGGTCAATCCGCCCCACGAAGCCTTCCCGAAAGGAGAGCAGGGGTGCGACATCGTGAACATCAACGGTTTCGTGATCGCTGGACGAGTGCATTCGCACATCACCCTCTCCGACTCGAAGGTGGCCTTCGGTGGGCATCTGGAAGAAGGCTGCAAGGTGCTTACCTTCTCGGTCATCGTGCTCACCGAAATGACCGATGCCGATTTCACACGCTGGGATGCCATCGGCGATCTTTGATGTTTCCAACAGATACAGGGATGCCGTATGCGTATTACCTGTCCGTCATTCCGGCGAAAGCCGGAATCCAGGCGTTCGGAGCATAAACTGGATCCCGGCCTACGCCGGGATGACGGAGTATTCGCGATGTGTGCATACAGAAGGATACAGGGAGTGGGGTTCGGTGCCGGTGTCTTCAGCCGGGTTTCTTAGCAATGCTGTGTGAGGTGCATTTTCCATTTACGAATCGGGGGATCTCATGAAAAAGCTCTTGTCGTTTCTCTGCTTGTGTGTGGCGTTTGGGTCAGGCGCGTTTGCGCAATCAAAACCTGTCGTGATCAAGTACGCTCACGTCGGCATGGCCAATGAATCACAGACGCGCTATGCCGCTGAACTGGCCGACCTGATCAAGGAAAAAACCCAGGGTGAAGTGACCCTGCAAATCTTCCCGAACTCCCAACTTGGCGGCGTGGCTGAGATGGTTGACGGCGTCAAGATGGGCGCCATCGGCATGGGGCACCACGATTTCGCCTCGCTGGGCAAATTCCTGCCGGACATGTCGGTATTCAACGCTCCGTACATCTACCGGGATGGTCAACATGCCGTCCTGGCCACTTCGCCAAAGACATCACCTGTTCTGCGTGAGTTGAATGAGAAACTCGTGAAGACGGCAAACATGCGCGTCTTGGGGACCTTCTATCGGGGCGCCAGGCAATTGTCGACCAATTTCCCGGTCTATTCCCCTGCCGACCTGAAAGGCAAGAAGATTCGTGGGGTTCCGCTTCAATTGTGGCAGACGATGATTCAGGGCATGGGCGCGATTCCGACCCCCGTTGAGATCACCGAGTTGTATACCGCCCTCATGTCGGGGATGGTCAGCGGCCAGGAGAATCCTCTGACGAACATCTTCGCCCTGAAATTCTACGAGGTGCAGACGCACGTCATCATGACCGGACACATGCAGTCGGTACTGTCCACGTTCATCAACGAAAAGGTCTGGAATTCCTTGTCCGAGAAGAATCGTGCGCTGATCGATGAAGCCATGGTCGAAATGGCTAATCGAAGCCTGCAATGGGCGGTCGGCGATGAGAAGGAGGCCCGCGCGAAGATCGAAGAGAAGGGCGTAAAATTCATCGACGAGAGCAATGGCCTGAACAACAAGGCCTTCAGGGAAGCGGTTAATGCCAAGATGCTGCAGGATTTCCCGGGCTGGAAGGACTACATTGCACGGATCGAGCAGATCAAATAGGAAAACCAGTCGGGCGTAGCGAGTGGGGAGTTGCCGTATCCGGCTCCCCAACTCACCAACGCTCCGGCGCTCTCCGTATATTTAGCAGGGAAACATGATCAGATTGCGAGACGTCGCCGAACGCGCCGGGGTATCCGTCAGTACCGTATCCAACGTCGTCAATGGCAGGACGCAAACGGTCAACGCCGATATCCTCAAGCGTGTTCAGGAGGCGATTTCCGAGCTCGGTTACCAGCCGAATCGTGCGGCGCGTTTCCTCAAGACGGGCCATACGCCGCTCATCGGCCTGCTCGTTCCCTCGGTGGCCAACCCGACGTGGGGTTTGCTGGCGCGCGAGGTGGAAATCGTCGCGCAAAGTGAATTCGGCTTCCGGATCCTGGTCGGAAACACGGACCGCGATCCGCAGAAGGAAAGATCCTTTCTGCTGGATCTCTGGTCACACGGAATCCGTGGCGTGATCATCGTCTCGCCCCTGCTGCAACAAAGCCATTTTCAGGAAGCGGTGAAGCGCGGGCTTGTCGCCGTCTGTCATGACCAGCGGCCCTTTCCAGACAGTACGCTGGAAGTCGATTACGTTTCGATCAACCATATTGAAGCCATAAGCCTGGCAGTCAATCACCTGATCGAAAAAGGCCATCGAAGGCTGGCGTTCGCCACCGCGTCGGGGAAAAGCGTCAGCCGCATGGACAAGATCGACGGCTTTCTCGCGGCAACCCGAAAAGCCGGCTTGTCCGATACTTCCGAGATCATTGAAGAGCAGGCCACGGCGCGCTATGGCGATGACGAAATGCTGCGGCTCGGACAGGCGATCGCCGAACGCCTGGCCACGCGGCAGACTCGCCCGACCGGAATCGTGGCGCTGAACGACATGATGGCGACAGGGCTTATTCTGGGGTTCCAGAACCACGGCTTGCACGTGCCCGATGACATCTCCGTGGTTGGCATGGACGACCTGCCCATCGCGGCGTTCATTCCACCCGGAATATCCTCGATCCGCCCGCCGATGAAGGAAATGGCCAGGAAAATGGTGGACCGGATTGTTCACCGTTTGAACAATCCCAAAGAGAAAGTCGAAACCTTCATCTATTCCCCGCAACTGATTGCCCGGAACTCCGTGGCGGATCTCACCCGGAAATAATCGGTCCCGATGGGGCTGCGCGCGCGGACCGCTCGGCGGTTCGAGACGCCGGCCCTTGTAATAATTTGCAATTGATTTACCCCGCCGGGAAATCTTTCCGAATCATTTACCGCCGACAATGACGGCTTGGTCATGCCGTTGGGTGCAACGGTGACCGGCAGGTTGCCGAACCGTTTGTTCGGCAGATACCCATTCGATTGCCGTGATTGATCCAGTTGCAGGCTGTGCGGAATGTGCATCGCATTCCGCGCGGGCAGCGGTGCTCATCTTCGGCCAGCAATTTCCAGGGAGTTCGCAGTGAGCGCCGTTCGCGTCTTCAAATCAATTCGCTTTCCCTCCGTGGCGTGGGTAGCGGCCGTCGGAATCGCTTTCGGAGGCGCGTTTCTGGCGGGGTGCAACGAGAGCCGGTCGGCCGCCAACATCGCGTCGAAAGTGCCGGAAGTCGGTGTGGTGACCTTGAAGGCGCAGCCACTGGCATTGACGACCGAACTGTCCGGGCGGACGACGGCCCACATGGTGGCGCAGATTCGGCCGCAGGTCGGCGGCATCATCCAGAAGCGCGCGTTCGTCGAAGGGGCGATGGTCAAGGCCGGCGACCTGCTTTACCAGATCGATGCGGCGAGCTATCAGGCGACCCAATCGAGCGCCAGGGCCAGCGTGGCGCGCGCAGAGGCAACGCTGAACGCGGCACGGTTGAAGGCCCAGCGCCAGAGCGAACTGCTGGCGATCGAGGCGATCAGCAAACAAGACTACGAAGACGGTCAGGCCGCGCTGCAGCAGGCGCAGGCGGACCTGGCTTCAGCGAAGGCGGCGCTGGAGACGGCGACGATCAACCTGGAGCGGACGTGCATCACTTCGCCGATCAGCGGCCGTGTCGAGGCGTCTTCCGTGACGCCCGGCGCGCTGGTGACGGCCAACCAGGAAACGGCGCTGACCACGGTGCAGCAACTGGATCCGATCTACGTGGATATCCCGCAATCGAGCGCCGAGGTGCTGCAACTGCGCAAGGCGCTGGCGAGCGGCAGGCTGAAGGCCGATGGTGATGGGGCGCGCATCCGTCTCGTGCTGGAAGACGGCAGTCTCTACAAGCACGAGGGCAAGCTGCAGTTCTCCGGTGTCACCGTCAACACCGGGACCGGCGCCGTGACCCTGCGCGCCCTCGTTCCCAATCCCGAGCGACTCCTGCTGCCGGGCATGTACGTGCGCGCAAGACTGGATACCGGTACCGATCCGGCGGCCCTGCTGGTGCCGCAGCAAGGCATCGGGCGGGACAACGCGGGCCGGGCGACGGCCCTGGTGGTGCAGGAAGACGGCAAGGTGGAGAAACGCAACGTGACGGTCGCCGAGGTGGTCGGCACGGACTGGCGGGTCACGGATGGCCTCGCCGCCGGCGACAAGGTGATCGTGGAAGGCTCGGGCAAGGTGCGCCCCGGACAGTCGGTAAATGCGGTGGCCGTCGATCCGAACGCCAAGCCGGATGCAAAACCAGCCGCAGTACCCGACACAAAATCGCCGTCGTCGGCAGGTTGAGGAGAGAACGATGGCGCGTTTCTTTATTGACCGTCCGATCTTCGCCTGGGTCATCGCGATCGTCATCATGCTCGCTGGTGTCCTGTCGATCGAGCGACTGGCGCTGGAGCAATACCCGGACATCCCGCCGACGCAGATTTCGGTTTCCGCCACCTACACCGGCGCCTCGGCCAAGACCGTGGAGGACTCGGTTACGCAGATCATCGAGCAAAAGATGAAGGGGCTCGACCACCTGCAGTCGATGTCATCCACCAGCAGCTCGAACGGCAGTGCCCGCGTGACGCTCTCCTTTACGGCCGGCACCAATCCCGACGTGGCGCAGATGCAGGTGCAGAACAAAGTGCAGCAGGCCATGTCGCAACTGCCCCAGGCCGTTCAGGATCAGGGGGTGACGGTGACCAAGGCGGGCACCGACTTCCTGATGATCGTCACGCTGACCTCTGACAATCCCGCGGTCACAGCGACG
>JARKPC010000076.1 GCA_029975435.1 Propionivibrio sp.
AACTGGTCATTCTTGCGCTCGCCGCGCTGTTCGCCGGGTTCATTGATTCGGTGGTCGGTGGGGGAGGACTGATCCAGATTCCGGCTCTTTTCTCGGTTCTGCCGAAGGAAGTTCCGGCAACGCTGTTTGGCACCAACAAGATTGCCAGCATCTTTGGCACGGCCAACGCTGCATGGCGCTATGCGATGCGGGTGAAGATGCCGTGGCGGACGACCCTGCCCGCGGCGATTGCGGCGTTTGCCTGCGCGTATCTCGGAGCGATGGCCGTTGCCTGGTTGCCGCGTGACCTGCTGCGCCCGATGATTCTGGTAATGCTCGTCGGCGCTGCCGGCTATACTTTTTGGCGGAAAGATTTCGGTGCGATCCACCGGCCGCAGCATGCCGGCGTGACAGAATTGATCTACGCGTTGCTGCTCGGCGGAGTAATCGGTTTCTACGATGGATTTTTCGGCCCGGGCACCGGAAGCTTCCTGATATTCCTTTTCATCCGCTTCTTCGGTTTTGATTTCCTGCACGCGTCGGCCGCGTCGAAGGTGGTTAACGTGGCGACCAATCTCGCGGCGATCGGTTACTTTGTCCCGAATGGCTTCTTCATTCCGGTGGCAGCGGTGCTCATGGCGGTGGCCAACATTCTAGGCTCCTTCATCGGTACACATTTGGCGCTTCGCCACGGCAGTGGATTTGTCCGCCGGGTGTTCCTCGTTGTCGTCAGTTCGTTGATCGTGAAGTTTGCGTGGGATACGTTCTGACAGTTCGCGCTACTTGACAAGCTGCCGCTGGGCCAGATAGGCGTGGATGATCTCCAGCCGGGAAACGGGATCATCGAGTTCGAGCAGCTTTTGTTTGGCCAGGGCCTTGACCGGGAGAATCTCGGCCAGGCGGTAGCCGACCCATGTTGCGTCGTTGAAGTTATAGGGTCCGGGCATCTTTTCCGGTCCGAGATCGCTGACGACTTTTTCCAGCAACGGAACGAGGCCATGTTGTGCGTCGGGCACCAGCTTTTCTTCGGGGTCGCCGATAACTTCCACCGTGCCCCGCAGGAGGCCGTCGGGCTGGACGGTGCTCTCGATGATCCTGAAGCGCTGGCCGCCGCGCACCTTCAGCAAAAGGATGCCGAGTTGCTGCATGTCCGCATCGATGACATGTGCAACGGTGCCGATCGGGTAAGGCGTTGCCGTTGTGCCAACCTCCTGGCCGCTGGCGATAAGGCATATCCCGAAAGGGGTCTTCCGACGCAGGCAATCGTCGCTCATGTCCAGATAGCGTTGCTCGAAAACCTTCAGCGAGAGGATTCCGCCCGGAAAGAGAACGCTACCGAGCGGAAACAGCGGGAGGGTAAGGCGCGGCGGCGCTGCTGGCGTCTCGCCAATCAGATTGCGCAGACGGTCGATCCAGGTCACTGTGCGGCTCTCGGCGTTCCCCAACGGGCCATCAGGTTGTGGCTGACACCAATCTGGTCGAGGAGACGGGCAACAACGAAATCGACCAGATCGGCAACATCGTGGGGATGATGATAGAAGCCCGGGTTGGGTGGCAGGATGACAGCCCCGGCGCGCGCTAGCCGCAGCATGTTCTCCAGATGGATGACCGAGAAAGGGGTTTCACGTGGAACCAGGATCAGCTTGCGTCCTTCCTTGATTACCACGTCGGCGGCGCGCTCGATCAGATTGCTGGCGAGTCCCTGGGCGATTGCCGCGAGCGTAGCCATCGTGCAGGGGCAGACGATCATCGCATCCGGCGGGTTCGAGCCGCTGGCAACCGGGGCAAACCACTCCTCACGGCCATACACCTCCAGGCTGCCGGGCAATCCACGAAAGCGGTCGCGGAAGAACGTCTCCGTCTCGGCCGCGCGGGAGGGCAACTCGAGACCCATCTCCTGCCGCGCGACAATCTGCGCGACCTGCGAGTAGAGCAACTGGACGCGGCAGCCTGCCCCGAGCAGGCATTCGAGAAGCCGGAGGCCGTAGGGCATGCCCGAGGCGCCGGTGAAAGCGAGGCAGATGGTCTTAGACATGGGGTGTTCCGGTATTGATGAAGGACGGGTCGGCGAGCAACCGGGCGGCGATCAGGCCGTTGATGATACCGAAGACGAGGGCGGCGACCGCGAAAACGGGCACCAGCAAAAAGAGTCCGTCATGCGGAATGAGCCAAAGGCGGGCGAGCAGCAATTGTCCAGCGATATGCGCGAAAGCCGCCAGGACGCTCCAGCTGATCGGGCCGAACCAGCGCCGTGGCAGGTGGATGGCGCCGGCCAGAACGAACAGGCTGACCACCGCGCCGGTGAGGCTCATGAAGAATCCCGGCGACAGCAGATGACCAAGCAGAATCCCCCCGGCGATGACGCGCAGACCACTGACCCATGCGGCAGTGCCCCAGCCGAAGCGGGCGAGAACGATCAGGGTGACGATGTTCGACAGTCCGGGCTTGACCCCGGGGAGTGGCAGCGGAATTGCCGCATCGATCAGGGCCAGTCCGATCGCTGCGGCCGCCAGGCGGGCAATGCGATGGTCTTCCGGCGTGGTGATCAGTCTAATAACTGAGCGAGTCATAGGGTTCCTTGCGGCCGGCAATCTGCACGCTGATCTGATTGGGAGCACAAATCGCTATTTCCCCGGCGCGTTCCAGCCAGCCCTGACGCACGCAATACTGATGCTGACCGGGATCGGAAACGACGCGGACGCGCCCCTTGGACACGGCGATAGTGGTAATGCCGAGCGGTCCGGTAACTTCGATTTGCCGGTCGCGGGACAACTCGAGCTCGGCGAAAATCTCGCCACCGCGGCGGACGATCGCTTTTTCGGCCACGCCGCTTTGCCATGCCAGCGCGAAAGAAAGCGCACAGAGCATCGCGCCGATGAAGGCAACCAGCCAATCGCCGCGACGGACCAGCGAGAGCCAGGACATCAGGTATTACCGCTTGGTTCCGGCGACAGCTCGCGGTGGCGGACCAGCACCCGCGCACGGTCGCGGAAGTGGCGGCCCAGCCACTCGGCGAAATAGACCGAACGGTGCTGCCCGCCGGTGCAGCCGATGCCGACGGTCAGGTAGCTGCGGTTGTCGCGGACGTAGCTCGGCAGCCAGGTGGCGATGAAGCGGGCAATGTCCTCGCGCATCTGTACGACCTCCGGCTCTGCCTCAAGGTAGTCGATTACCGGCTGGTCACGACCGTTCAGGGCGCGCAGCGCCATCTCGTAGTACGGATTGGGCAGGCAGCGCACGTCGAAGACCAGTTCGGCGTCGAGCGGGACGCCGTGCTTGAAGCCGAAGGACTGGAACAGCAGGGTCAGTCCCCCGGGGCCGTCGCGGACGATGAACTGCCGGATCCAGTCGCGCAGCGCGTTGGGTTTCAGATCGCTGGTGTCGATGTGATGGCCGAGTTCGGCCAGGCGTTCCAGGCGCCGCCGCTCCTCGGCGATCGACTCGGTGAGTGTGCGCTGCTCGTCGGCGAGCGGGTGGCGTCGCCGCGTCTCGAAATAGCGCTTGAGCAGCGTGTCGGTCTTGGCGTCGAGGAAAAGGAACTCGAGTTCGAAGTGCTGCGCGCGAAGTTCGGCAAGTTGCTGTGGCAGCATGGCGATGCTGTCGCCGCCACGGATGTCGATCGCCGCTGCGATCTTGTCGTAGCCACGCTGGCCGAGATGGTCGACCAGCGGACGCAACATTTGCGAGGGCAGGTTGTCGACGCAATAGTAAGAGGCGTCCTCGAGGATATTGAGGGCGATCGATTTGCCCGAACCGGACAAGCCGCTGATGATGACGATACGCATGCCTGCGAGCATAGCGGAAGGTTGCGAACACCGGCAAGCCGGGCTGGCATACACTACGGAGCATCCAACAGCATTGCAACAGACATGAATCTTCTTCCGCTTCCGTTCATTGACCGGCTCGTCTCCATTCGCCGCGACCTGCATGCCCATCCTGAACTGGCGTTCCAGGAAAGCCGTACCGCGGACGTCGTTGCTCGTGAACTCGCCGCCTGTGGACTCGAAGTCCATCGTGGTTTGGCAGGAACCGGCGTTGTCGGCATCCTGCGCAAGGGGGAGGGGGGACGCTCCATCGGCCTGCGGGCGGACATGGACGCCCTGCCATTGGCGGAAAAGAACGCCTTTGCCCATTGCTCGACACGGCCGGGGAGAATGCACGCCTGTGGCCACGACGGCCACACGACGATGCTGCTTGGCGCCGCGCGGTTCATGGCGGAGAATCGTGACTCGCTCGATATCGAGGGAAGCGTCCATTTCATTTTCCAACCGGCCGAGGAGACCGATGGCGGGGCCGACGTGATGATCCGCGACGGGCTCTTTGATCGTTTCCCGATGGACGCCGTCTTCGGCCTGCACAACTGGCCGGGCTTGCCGGTCGGCGAACTGGCCGTGCTGCCGGGGCCGGTGATGGCCGGCACCTGCGCCTTCGAGATCACCATCAGCGGGCAGGGGTGCCATGCCGCGATGCCGCAACAGGGGATCGACACATTGATTGCGGCCAGCCATCTGGTGCTCGCCCTGCAGACCATTGTGTCGCGCAACGTCGACCCGTGCGAGCCGGCGGTGGTCAGCGTCACCCAGATCCATGGCGGCGAGGCATTCAACGTCATCCCCGACGATGCCGTCGTGCGCGGCACGATTCGCGCCTTCAAGCCGGAGGTTCAGGCGCTCGTCGAAACCGCGTTGCGGCGGATTTGCGCGGGAATCGACAGCATGTTCGGGGTGCGCTCGCAAGTCTCGTTCGAGCAGCGCTATCCGCCGACAATCAACAGCGTTGCGGAGAGTGCGCTGTGTCGCGATGTTGGTGCGCTCGTCTTCGGCA
>JARKPC010000089.1 GCA_029975435.1 Propionivibrio sp.
TTGTCCATCGGCTCGCAGTTTCGCTCCACGCTTCCTCCCCACACTCGGTCACCCTCATGCAGTTGCGCTTCGCTTCGTTCGCTGTGATCAGCTTACGGTGGGACTTGCACCCACAAGAGTGCGCCCATGCCGGGCGCACCACAAAAAAGCCGGCAACGCATTACCGCGTTGCCGGCTCGTGTCCGCGGATCCGTACCTACAGCAGGCTCTTCAGCAGCCGCCCCATTTCCGACGGATTGCGCGTGACCTTGAAGCCGCATTCCTCCATGATCGCCAACTTGGCTTCCGCCGTATCGGCGCCGCCGGAGATCAAGGCGCCGGCGTGGCCCATGCGCTTGCCCGCCGGGGCAGTGACACCGGCGATGAAGCCGACCACCGGCTTCTTCATGTTGGCCTTGCACCACAGCGCCGCGTCGGCCTCGTCCGGACCGCCGATCTCGCCGATCATGATCACCGCGTCGGTCCCCGGGTCGTCGTTGAACAGCTTCATCACGTCGAGGTGCTTGAGGCCGTTGATCGGGTCGCCGCCGATGCCCACCGCCGACGATTGGCCGATGCCCAGCTCGCTGAGTTGGGCCACCGATTCGTAAGTCAGTGTTCCGGAACGCGAGACGACGCCGACGCGCCCCTTCTTGTGGATGTGGCCGGGCATGATGCCGATCTTGATTTCATCGGGAGTGATGAGCCCCGGGCAGTTGGGTCCGAGCAGCAGGGTTTCCTTGCCGCCCTTGGCGACCTTTTCCTTCATCCGGTTGCGCACCATCAGCATGTCGCGCACGGGGATGCCTTCGGTGATGCAGATAACGAGATCGAGATCGGCTTCGACGGCCTCCCAGATGGCGTCCGCGGCACCGGCCGGCGGGACGTAGATGACAGAGACGGTGGCGCCGGTCTGCTGCTTGGCGTCCTTGACGCTGCCGAAGATCGGGATGTCGAAGATAGACTCCCCGGCCTTCTTGGGATTGACGCCGGCGACGAAGCAGGCTTTGCCGTTGGCGTATTCCTGGCATTTCTCGGTGTGGAACTGGCCCGTCTTGCCGGTGATGCCCTGGGTGATGACCTTGGTATCCTTGTTGATGAGTATCGACATGTTTTCTCCCTTATTTGACCGCCGCGACGATCTTTTCGGCGGCTTCGGCCATGCTGTCGGCCGAGATGATGGGCAGGCCGGAGTCCCGCAACAGTTGTTTGCCAAACTCTTCGTTGGTGCCTTTCATGCGCACGACGAGCGGGACGTTGAGGTGAGTCTCGCGGACGGCGGCAATGACGCCGTTGGCGATGGTGTCGCACTTCATGATGCCGCCGAAGATGTTGACCAGGATGCCTTCGACGTTCTTGTTGCCGAGCATGATCTTGAAGGCTTCGGTGACTTTCTCGGTGGAAGCGCCCCCGCCGACGTCGAGGAAGTTGGCCGGTTCGCCGCCGAACAGCTTGATCACATCCATGGTGGCCATGGCCAGGCCGGCACCGTTCACCAGGCAGCCGATATTGCCGTCGAGCGAAATGTAGGCAAGGCCGAATTTGGAGGCCTCGATTTCGTTGGGGTCTTCTTCGTCGAGGTCGCGGTAGGCAAAGATGGCTTCCTGCCGGTAGAGGGCGTTGTCGTCGAAGTTGAACTTGGCGTCCAGCGCCTTGATCGTTCCGTCGCCTTCGAGGATCAGCGGGTTGATCTCGGCGAGCGAGGCGTCGGTCTCCATGTAGCAGGTGTAGAGCCCCTTGAGCAGGGTGACGGCCTGGGGCACGGAGGCGTCGGGGATACCGATGCCGGTAGCGAGCTCGGCGGCCTGCCCATCGGTGAGGCCGACCAGCGGGTCGACGAAGGCCTTGAGAATCTTTTCCGGTGTGGCGTGGGCGACTTCTTCGATCTCCATGCCGCCTTCGCTGGAGGCCATCATGACGACCTTCTGCGAGGCGCGGTCGGTGAGCGCGGCAACGTAGTATTCCTTCTTGATGTCGGCGCCTTCTTCGACGAGCAGGCGACGCACCTTTTGTCCGTGCGGGCCGGTCTGGTGAGTCACCAACTGCATGCCGAGGATCTGGCTGGCGTACTGGCGCACGTCGTCGAGCGACTTGGCCACCTTGACGCCGCCGCCCTTGCCGCGCCCGCCGGCGTGGATCTGGGCCTTTACCACCCAGACCTTGCCGCCCAGCCGCTGCGCCGCCTGCACCGCGTCATCCACCGTCTGGCAATACTCTCCACGCGGCACCGTCACTCCGTACTTGCGAAGCAACTCTTTTCCCTGATATTCGTGAATCTTCATGCGGCATCCTCTTCTGAAGTTTGATTACATGCCTTGGGCAGGAACCCCTACCCCGGGGGGTGGTTGCGGAACCAGCGCGGGAAGTAGCGCCGGACCACATCCGAATCGGTTGAGAGTGCATGACAACGGTCGAGGTAAAAAGGTTTCTTTTCATGCCCGCGACCATGAACGTGCTCATGCTCGTCATGGCGTGATTCGCCAGAAAACGACTGCATGGCCGCCGTCGGCAGGGCCATCAGCAGCTCGCTGAGGTGCGTGCAGCCACGGGTTTCCCCGAAAAGCGTCTTGACCGACTTGAGAAACCCCTTGAACAGGTTGAGGCCGATGATTTTCCGGTAGTCGGGAAGAATCTGCTCGCACACACCGGAGAAGGGTGTGGAATCGGAGCACGCCACCACATCAATCACGTTCATCTCGGTATCGATGGTCACGCGCACACTGATGTCATGTACTGGATCGCCGCTCTTGCGGGTTCCGCTGCGCATGATGAAATCCTGGTCCTTCACGTCGACCAGGCGCCCCTCGATGTCCCACAGGCCATCGTTGCGCTTGAAACCTTCAAAGGTAATCGAGCGCTTGTGTTTGCGAACACGTTCTGCTGTTGCAATTGGAAGCGGCATCGTTTTATCCGGTGTTATTGACCTTGGAATAATATGACCGGGATCGTTTTCAGACCAGCCCCTGAAGGGCCAATACTTCACCCGGAAAAGCTCCGGGGCGCACAGGAAGTCCCGCGCTCGTCTTTTTGACTTTTCTATTTGAGCGCATCCGGGGAGAATCGTTCCCTACACGCGAGGCTCAGCTTGAGGAATCCCGACAGGGCCTTGTCTCACCTATAATCGACCCCATTCCGCACCCCTCGCCCCATTGCCGTTCTTCGCGGCACGCCGCCCCGATCGACCATGCTCGACATCCTGTCCATCACGACCCCCATCTACCTGGCCATCGCCGCAGGCTTCCTGGCGGCGCGCTTTGGGTTGTTCAGCAAGGTCGAGATGCGCGTGCTCGGGCGATTCGTGATCCATATCGCGCTCCCCGCCCTGCTGTTCAACGCTCTCATCCAGCGCCGCTTCGACGAGATACTCAATGGCACGTACCTTGCCGCATATGCTGCAGGATCGATGCTCAACCTCGGTCTGGCCCTGCTGTGGGCGCGCCGGCTGGCCGCCAATGAACCCGGCGCCCGCCCGTACATCGCCATGGGAATGACGTGCTCGAACAGCGGATTCGTCGGATTCCCCATCATGCTGCTGACCCTGCCGTCCGTCGCTGGGGTCGCCCTGGCCTTGAACATGCTGGTCGAGAACGTTCTCCTGCTGCCCTTGCTGATGTCTCTCGCCGAGCATCAGGAAGAGAGGGGAAATGACCGATTGCGCGCCATCGGGCAGTCGATCCTGCGCCTGCGCAAGAACCCGCTGATCATCGCCATCTTTGCCGCCTTCACGCTGTCCTTGCTTGAACTGAAGCTACCTGCCGCGGTATCCCGCACCATCGCCCTGTTCTCCCAAGCCAGCAGCGCCGTCTCCCTATTCGTCATCGGCGGCACGCTCTACGGCCTGTCGGCAAAGGGCATGCGCAGCAAGATCATCCCGATAACCTTGGGCAAACTGGCTCTGCATCCGTTACTGGTATGGCTTGCCCTCACACTGGCCGTCCTGCTGGGGATGCCCGCTCTGCCGGCCGATCTGCGCACGGCGCTGCTCCTCACCGCCGCACTGCCGATCATGAGCATCTACCCGATTCTCGGCATGCGCCACGGGCATGAAGGTTTCTGCGCGGCCGCCCTGCTGTCGACGACCACCCTCTCGTTCTTCACGCTCAGCGGATTGCTGATGTTCCTGGGGCATTGAGAAACCACGGCACGGTACGGCCTCGTCACACCAGTTCATCCATTGCCGCCAGCAACGCCTCCTTGTCGCGGAAGACGTTCTCGGCCAGACGTTCCACCCGCCCGCCATCACGCAGCACAAATACCTGCTCGGCCAGCCGATGTGCCTGACTCAGGCTATGCGAGACAACCAGCAACGTGTAGCGGGATTTGAGTTCGGCCAGCAAATCCTCGATCTGCCGTGCCGCCTTGAAGTCGAGCGACGCCGTTGGTTCGTCGAGCAGGAGAATTTCGGGCCGCAGAGCCAACGCCCTGGCCAGGCACAGGCGCTGCTGCTGGCCACCGGAGAGGGTTGTCGCCGGCGCGGCCAGACGATCCCTGACTTCCTCCCAGAGATGGACTTCGCGCAAGGCCTGTTCCACCCGCTGCGCGCACTCATCGGCTGACAGGCCCAACGCCGTCCTGAGCGGCAGCGACATGTTGCGTTCTACGGACAGCGGCAGGACATTCGGCGACTGGAATACCATGCCGGCCTGACGGCGCAGCATCTCGACCGGCGTCCCCGGCCCATACACCTCCGCCCATTTTCCGCCCAGATTCAGACGGATCCGGCCACTGGTTTCGCAGCCGGGAAAACACTCATTGAGCCGGTTGATCGCGCGCAGCAAGGTGGTTTTCCCGGAGCCCGAGCGCCCGAGCAGGAAGGTCGGACCGCCTTGGCAGACCTCCAGGTTCACGTGGTTGATGACCGCCCGGCCGTCGAAGCGGACAGACAGATCCTCGATGCGGATGGCGCAAGGATTCAACTGGTTGTTCCCGTTTTCCATTTCTTCTCAAGGCGAGCGTGCAGCAGACGCGCCGCGGCGAACATGAGCCCCGTCAGGCACAGGAGAACCAGCGCCGACGCGAAGGCTTGCGTGAGTTGTGCGGGAGACTGGTGTTCGGCGGCCAGGTAGTAGATGTGGAATGGCAATGCCTCGTACTTGCCGGTCAGCGAAGACGGCGTGCCGGCGTTGGCCACGACGCCGGTCAGCAGGATGACCGCCGTATCTTCCGCTGCCCGGCCGACGGCCAGGATGATGCCGCTGAAGACCCCGTGCATTGCGGCCGGCAGCAGAATGCGCCCGACAACCTGTCCGTGCGACAGGCCGAGGCAGGCGCCTGCAAGACGCAACTCCTGTGGCAATCCCTCGATCGACAGGCGAGTAGTGCTGATCAGATAGGGCAGCACCAGCAGGGACAGGCACAGCGCCGAGAGCAGCAGTCCGGTGTTGGCCGCGGGAGCAACAGTCCTGCGCAACAACAGGATCAGGGCAAAGCCAAAGAGCCCCATGAGAATGGAGGGGATGCCGGCGAGCAGATCGACGCAGAAGGAAAACACCTGCCGGGAGCGCCCGCTGGCGTATTCGGCCAGATAAACGCCGCTGGCCACACCGAGTGGCACGGCAATCCCTGCCGCCAGCCCCACCAGCTCCAGCGTGCCCAGGCATGCCGGCCACAGACCGTCGAATACCGGCGCACCTCTCAGCAAGGCATCCAGCGGTGCCGTATCACCGAAGAACAGGGCCAGCGACCAGCCCGGCGCACCGCGCCAGAGAAGGAAGCCCATCAGGGTCCATAGCACGGCGGGAACGGTCAGTGCCGACACCCAGGACAGGATGCAGACGGCCCTTTCCGTGATACTGGCGCCGCTAGTCATGGCCGGCCCTCAGTCCGCGCAGCGCCAGATTGACCAGCAGAGACACCAGGAAAAGAACGACCCCGCAAGCAAAGAGGGAGCCATAAGCGAGGCTCTGGCTGTCGGTGGCCACGACCAGGGCGATGTGCGAGGTCAACGTGCGCATCGGGTCGAGCAGTGAATGCGGGAGACGCGCCGCGTTGCCGGCCAGCATCAGGGGAATCAGCGTATCGCCGATGGCCCGGCCAAAGCCCAGCGCCGCGGCGACGCCCAGCCCGCGCGCCGACAGCGGCAGGGTCAGCCGCAGCAGTTGCTGGATCGGGCCAAGTCCCAGCGCGATGCCGGTGAGTCCTATTCCATTTTGCACCTGACGGAACTGCCCGTCGATGACCAGCACGATGGTCGGGATGACCAGAACCGCCAACACCAATCCTGCCGCCAGCCAGGAAAAACCCGACCCAGAAAAGGCGTTGCGGATCAGCGGCACCAGGAGGAACACCGAGACCAGGCCGTACACCACGGTCGGCACGCTGGTCATGAAGCGGACAGCGGTCACCAGCGGCCGCGCGGCACGCGCCGGCCCGGCACCGTGGACAAAACAGCAGATACCCAGCGCCAACGGATAAGCCAGCAGCATTGCCGAAACAGACAGGCAAAGCGACCCGGCAAGCATCGGCAGGATGCCGAATTCGCCACGCAATGGCCGCCACTGCCAGGACAGCAGGGTAGCCACGGCGTCGCCGTGGAAAACCGGCAATGAAAACCAGAGCAGGAAGCCGAAGATCGCCAGCACCGCCACCGCCGAAACGGCCGTGGCGCAGAAAAGCAGGCGTTCAGCGAGGCGATTCGTCGGCGGTGTCATATCACAACGGCAGGTAGCCCGCCGCCGCCGTCATCTGCTTGCCCTCCGGCCCCAGGATGTACTTGATGAAGGCTCCGGTCAGTCCCTGCGCCTCGCCCTTGGTGTTCATATACAGTTTGCGCACGATCGGGTACTTCCCGGAACGGGCATTGTCCTGTGTTGGCGCCACGCCGTCGAGCGTCGGCGCCTTGATCGTCTCGTCGATATGCCCGATCGAGACATAGCCAAGCGCATCGGGGTCGCCGGCCAGCGCCGATTTCATGGCGCCGTTCGACGCGACGACATTGGCGCTGTCAACGATCGTTCCCTTTTTCAGCAGCTTCTCCCAAAACACCTCGCGCGTCCCGCTGGCCTCGTCCCGCGTGAAGAGGTGAATCGCGGCATCGCGGCCACCAATGGCTTTCCAGTTGGTGATCTTGCCGGCGAATATTTCCTGCACTTGGGCCGCGGTCAGGTTGCCCACCGGGTTTTTCGGATGCACCACGGCGGCCACGCCATCGATGGCGAATGCATAGGACTTCAGGCCGTACTTGGCAATTTCCTCGTCGCTCAACGGACGCCCGGTATTGCCGATATCCACCAGCCCCTCGCCGACCTTCTGCACCCCAACGCCCGAGCCGCCGGCCGCGACGGTAATGCGGACCCCCGGATTGGCCTGCATGATGCGCTTGGCCGCATCATTCATCACCGGGATGTGCGCCGTGCCGCCGGCGATGTCGATCTTTCCTTTCAGTCCCGCGAAAGCTTCGAGTTCTCCGGCCAGAGCGCTTCCCGTCAATATCGAGCAGCAGGCCAGCGGAACGGCCCAGCACGCAGCAACACGTTTCATCATCTGTCTCATACATCCATCCTTGTTTCGTCACAGGCAAAGGCTGCCACTATACCCAGTCGCCCGGCAGTGTTCCACACTCCGAAACCGGGACAAAAAACAAACGGCGAGCAGATGGTCCGCTCGCCGCCGATATTTTAATTTCGGCCAACAGGGCCGGCACGGTTTCAGACGGTGAACTGATTCACCGCCTTGTTCATCCGGTCTACGATCCCTTCCAGCTTTTGCACCATGCCTTCGGTCTGGTTGACGACGGCAACGTTCTGCTCGGTCATCATCGCCACCTGCTCGACGTTTTGC
The DNA here is from genome assembly GCA_029975435.1 of Propionivibrio sp. Taxonomy (GTDB): domain Bacteria; phylum Pseudomonadota; class Gammaproteobacteria; order Burkholderiales; family Rhodocyclaceae; genus Propionivibrio. The sequence continues at coordinate 7,759 of JARKPC010000089.1, forward strand.
GCCAACTGTGTCATGGCCGTCTGCTGCTCGCTCGACGCATGCGATATTTCGTTGACGCGCTGGATGGTGTTGCCCATCTCGTCGTTGATGCGTTGCAGCGCGTCCTGCGCGGAATGAACGAGAGTCACACCTTCTTCGACCTGGGTCGCCCCGGCACGCATGCCATGCACGGCACTCTCGGTTTCCCTCTGTATCAGCCCGATCATCGTGCTGATTTCCTCGGTCGCTCTGGCCGTGCGCTCGGCCAGCTTGCGCACTTCGTCGGCAACCACGGCAAACCCGCGCCCCTGCTCGCCGGCGCGCGCTGCCTCGATGGCCGCGTTGAGCGCCAGCAGGTTGGTCTGGTCGGCAATCTCCTTGATCGCGCCGGCAATCTGGCTGATCTCGGCGGAACGCTGCCCCAGCGTTTCGACCTGCTCGGCCGAACGCTTGACGGTTTCAGCCAGCGAATTGATCGTCAGACAGGCTTCGTCGGACCGCTGGACTCCCGCGCGCGAGACTTCGCCTGCATTGGCGGCAACGTCGCGCGTGGACCGGGCATGCTCCGCCACTTCTCCGATCGACACGGTGACCTGCTCGACGGCGGCAGCGGCTGACGAGGTGGCCTGATTCTGGTGTTCCGCCGACTCCATCGCCACGCGCATGCCAGCCTCCACCTCGCGAGTCGCTTTCCGGACGTGACCAGCGGTATCGGCCATCCCTTGAACCGTGGCCTGCACGGACGCGACAAAGACGTCGATCTGGCGCGACACGACACCGAGCAGATCGGAACGCACCAGCGTCAGTCGTTTCTTCAGGTTTCCGGAAGAAAGCACGCCGTTCATCCAGTCGCGGATGCCGCCAAGATCGCGATTGAGCTTCGGCACGAAGTAGCCCAGAAAGTACAGGGCGTAGATGATCGACAGACCGGCCAGTATTTCACGCACCCAAGGCATCAATCCTTTGCCCAACGCAACTTCCGCGGCATTCACCAAGCCGAGCAGCAGCGCCAGAATGCCCATGGCAATCATTTGCCCACTCAGGGAAGTTACCGCAGACAACAACGCCGGCCGCTTGCACATCGCATAGCCGTGGCTGACCACGAGACACTTGCTGCCCTCGCTGATCTTGCGGTAAGCCGTTTCGGCCGCGGCAATCTCATCGCGAGAAGGACGACTCCGCACCGACTGGTAGCCCACCACCTGGCCGTTCTCGCGTACCGGCGAGACATTGGCCACGACCCAGTAGAAGCCCCCATCCTTGCGCCGGTTCTTGACGATGCCGCGCCACGGCAGTCCTGCCTTCAAGTCGCGCCACATATCCTCGAACGCGGCGATCGGCATGTCGGGGTGACGCACCATGTTGTGCGGCTGACCCAGCATTTCTTCACGAGAGAAGCCGCTGACATCGCAAAACGCATCGTTGGCCTCGGTAATTTGGCCTTTCAGATCGGTTCTGGAATAGATGAACTGGTTTTCCGGAAGCAGGGTTTCCGTATTCGTGACCGGCAGATTCTTGCGCATGTTTTTCTCTTGCAAAGGGAAGAAGGCAGCTGCAGTTAGGACTTGTGGCTTTCGGTAATTCGGCGAATGGATTATAAACAGCCATCTTCGACGCCGGTATCGAATTTTCATTTGAATTACGCACGAGAATCAATCATGTCCATTCCTCCCGTTCAGTACCGCATCCGCCCCGCGAATCCAGCGGCGCACCGGTTTGAAGTCTCCTGTACGGTCGCAACCCCCGATCCGGCCGGACAGCGTTTCGCGCTTCCGGCCTGGATTCCTGGCAGCTACCTGATCCGCGAATTCGCCCGGCACGTGGTCGCCATCCGTGCGGAGGCCGCCGGCAAGACGGTGCGCCTGGACAAGATTGACAAGCACACCTGGCAAGCCGCGCCACTGAAGGCAAATCAGGCGCTGACCGTAATCTGCGAGGTCTACGCCTGGGACCTCTCGGTACGCGGCGCCCACCTTGACCAGACCCACGCGTTCTTCAACGGAACCAGCGTCTTCCTGCGCGTGATCGGGCAGGAATCCTCGCCGTGCCTGGTGGACATTCAGCCGCCCGACGGAAAGATGTTCAAGGACTGGCGCGTTGCCACCGCAATGGAACGGGCTATCGGCGACAAGGGCTGCGCAAGACTGCATGGCTTCGGGCTTTATCGGGTGGAAAACTACGATGAACTGATCGACCACCCGGTCGAGATGGGCACATTCGCGCTCACCACCTTCGACGCCTGCGGCATCCCGCATGAAGTGGCCATCACCGGCCGTCACGATTGCGACGTGGAACGCCTGACGGCCGATCTCAAGCGCGTCTGCGAATGGCAGATCCGCTTCTTCGGCGAACCGGCGCCGATGCGCCGCTACGTCTTTCTCGTCACCGCCGTTGGCGAAGGCTACGGCGGCCTCGAACACCGCGCCTCGACGGCGTTGCTGTGCTCGCGCAACGATCTTCCCCATCCCGGCATGGAAGGATTGCCGGAAAGCTACCGTACCTTCCTTGGCCTGTGCAGCCACGAGTACTTCCACACCTGGAACGTCAAACGCATCAAGCCGGGAGCCTTCGTTCCCTACGATCTGGATCGGGAGAACTACACCACCCAGTTGTGGGCCTTCGAGGGCATCACCTCGTACTATGACGATCTGGCCTTGCTCAGGAGTGGCGTCATCGAACAGAAAGACTGGCTCGAACTCACCGCCAAGACGATCACCAACGTGCATCGATCCCCGGGCCGCCTGCGCCAGTCGCTGGCTGAATCGAGCTTCGATGCCTGGAGCAAGTTCTATCGGCCGGACGAGAACACCCCCAACGCCGTCGTCAGCTACTACGCCAAGGGAGCGCTGGCGGCGCTGGCGCTCGACCTTACCTTGCGCCAGAAGAGCCGCAACGAGATTTCGCTGGACGACGTGATGCGCGTGCTATGGACGCGCTTTGGCCAAACCGGTGCAGGAACGGGCGACGACGACATCCGCCACGTTGCCGAAGAACTGTCGGGATTGAACCTCAAGCGTTTCTTTGCCGAAGCCATTCATGGAACGCGCGACCTGCCGCTGAAGAAGCTGCTCGCGCCGTTCGGCATCGGCCTCGAATGGGAAAAGGCGAAGACTCCCTCGCTGGGCGTCAAGACAAGCGCGGAAGGCAGCGAAGTCAAGTTGACCACCGTCTACGACGGCGGCCCGGCGCAGCAGGCCGGGCTTTCCGCCGGGGACGTCCTGATCGCGATCGACGGCCTGCGCGCTACGCCTGCGGCGCTGGACAAGCAGCTTGCCCGCCGGCATCCCGGCGACAACATTGCTGTTCACGCCTTTCGCCGTGACGAACTGATGGAATTCGCCGTGCGCCTCGATCCGCCACCGGCCGACACGGCAAAGCTGATCGCCGGGAAGGCGGATAACGCCATGCGCAAAGACTGGCTTGGGCGCTGAACGATCAGTCGCGCAACGCCCGGCCCGTACGCCACAGCAAAGCGCCCAGCAGCACGGCGGCAAAGACCAGGCTGAGCATCGACGCCACCCAGAACCCGGCAACGCCCATGGGAGTCGGGGCGCGAAAGGCCAGCCACCAACCGCCGAACAGGCCGACTCCCCAGAAGGCGCTGACATGAACCAGCATGGGTACGAACGTGACCTTGTAGCCGCGCAACGCATGTGCAGCCACCGTCTGCACGGCATCGAAGACTTGGTAGGCAGCCAGATAAACGATCAGCGACAGGCATACCTCGCGCACCGCCGGGTCGCTGGTGTAGGCGTTGACCAATGGCTTTTCGACCAGCCAGAGTAACAGGCCAAGAATCGTCGAAACTGCGCTGGCGATGACGATTCCCGCCACGGCGGATATTCGCGCACGCGGCCAGTCGCGGGCTCCGGCCGCCAGGCCGACTTGCGCCAGCGTCGCAACGGCCAGGGACAGCGGCAGCATGTAGCAGATCCCGGCAAGGTTGGCGACCACGCGGTGGCCTGCCACGACCGGCGCGCCGAGTTGCGCAACGAAAAGCGCAATCAGGGTGAACGCCGAAATTTCGACGAAACTCGATAGCCCCATCGGCACACCCAGCCTGAGCAAGGATTCCTGGGCGTCCATGCGCGGCGCCGTCCAGCCGCGCATCAGGCGGTAACCTTTGAGTGACCCGCTGGAAATCATGTAGATGGCGCCCGAAGCCAATGCCAGCCACCCGATCAGGGCATTGGACATGCCGCAGCCGAGCGCCCCCAACGCCGCACCACCCCACGCCCCGGTCACCAGAGCACTGGCCAGCAGTCCATGCGCCATGGTGCAACACAACGAAATGATCATCAGCGGGCGCGGCAGCCCGACGGCGATACAGAAAGCGTAAAAAGTGCGATAAAGCAACGAAGCGGGCATACCCCAGGCAAGCATGGCGAGATAGGCGCGCGCCTTGGCTTCGACGCCGGGATCGATGCGCGACAGGGCGAACAGCGGATCCGGATAAAGCAGGCACAGTATCCCCGGAATGGACAGGAACAGCGCCAGCCAGAAACCCTGGTGCAGGACGCCCGCCAGTTCGCTTTCCCGCCCGGCGCCCTTGAGATGCGCCACAGTCGGCGATACGGCCTGGACCACCCCGGCGAGCGCCAGGATCACCGCGATGTAGATGCCGCTGCCGACGGCGACGGCCGCCAGGTCCTCGGTGCCGAAGTGGCCCAGCAGCACCGTGTCAATCACCATCATGCCCATCGAGGCCAACTGGGCGACGAGCATCGGCCAGGCATGGGCAAGAATCAGGCGGGATTGTCGGAGAAACATGTCGGACTGCGCGAAGACAGAAAGCCCTACAGGCTATCGCAAACGGGGTGTGGGAGGAATCGTCTTCGATCCGCCTGCAAGCCACTAAAAACCCCGGGGAGAGCGCGCCGATAGGCCGTTTTCCGGGATCACATGCCGTTACAGAATTCCGGCCGTTGTTACACAAGCCCGGCAAAGAGGCTACAGACTGGTCTTTTTACGGTTGCTACGATTCAAACCGTCAGATGAAAGTCGTTTTCACCTGATGAAGCAAACATCAATCACCTTGAAAGGAAACATCATGGAAATCAACACTGCTTTTCTGTTTGAACACGCGCTGGAATTCCGTCTCGCCATCGCCGCCTTGGCGATCATCGGCGGCTATGGCCTGGTCAAGTTGTACCTGCTGATCGGCGAGGCTCGCAACTTTGCTCGCGAAGCCTTGCGCAAGGCGTCCGAAGCCAAGCCCGCCGGTATCTCCACGATCAGCACCAGTGCCGCTGGCGCCCGTTGAGCCTCGTCAGTCATGACAGGCAGACATCCGACCGGAAAATGACAGTTCGCCGACGGCACGACAGCCCACCCGGCAACAAAACGCCCCAGCCATCATGGCAGGCATTCCGGTCGGAATTCACCGCATCAACCCCCGCAGCACGATAGCAACACCTTCTCGCGTCTCCTGACGCCGAGACTCCAGGCGCTCACACCAGCCTGACAGCGAGATTCCCGATTCCGTCGATACCGCATTCGAGCATATCGCCGCGCACGATGGTCGATACCCCCGCCGGCGTTCCCGTGAAGATCAGATCCCCTGCCGCGAGCGACACATAAGACGACAGATTGGCAATGATCTCGGCCACGTTCCAGGTCATCTGCCCCAGGTCTCCGTCCTGCTTGATCGCCCCATTGACCTTCAGCCATATCCTTCCGCTGCGCGGATGACCGCTGGCGGCCGCTGGCAACAGCGCGCTGAGCGGACCACTCTGGTCGAACCCCTTGCTCATATCCCACGGACGGCCCTTCTCCTTCGCCTGCGATTGCAGATCGCGCCGCGTCAGGTCGATGCCCACCGCGTAGCCGAACACATGATCAAGCGCCTTTTCCGCCGGGATGTCAGACCCCCCTTTGGCAAGCGCCACGACCAGCTCCACTTCGTGCTGGAGGTTAGCGGTACGCGGCGGATAGGCGACATCGCCTCCGCCCGGCACCAGCGCGTCGGCCGGTTTGCTGAAAAAGAACGGTGGTTCGCGCCCGTCACCGCCCATCTCGGCCACATGCAGGGCATAGTTCTGCCCGACGCAATACACCCGGCGAACCGGGAAACCGGCGTCGCCATCGACAACCGGAACAACGACCTGCGGAGCAGGGGGAACGGCAAAACCCATTTTTTCTCTCCTTCGATGATGTGTAGCGACTATACCGGATTGTCGATATCGACGAACTCGCACTCCAGGCCCATCCGCTCTGCCAGGTGGCTGACCAGAGCCTGCACGCCAAACCGCTCGGTGGCATGATGGCCGGCGGCGATGAACGCCACACCGGTCTCCCGCGCCAGGTGCACGCTGTGCTCGGATATCTCGCCGGACAGAAAGGCATCGACCCCCAGCGCGACGGCCTCCTCGAAATACCCTTGCGCACCGCCGGAGCACCAGGCGATCCGCTCGATCCGGCGACTGTCGTCGCCGATCGCCAGAGGTTGGCGGCGAAGTTGCGTCGAGATCGACCGCACGAGATCGGAGAGGGCGCAAGGAGCGCTTGCACGGCCATGACACCCCAGATCCTGTTCGCCAAACCGCCCTTCGATACTCCAGCCGCAACGCTTGGCCAACTGCGCGTTGTTGCCGAATTCCGGATGGCCGTCCAGAGGCAGGTGGTAGGCCACCAGATTGATATCGTGCTTCAGAAGAGACTGCATGCGTGCCTTGCGGAATCCGGTCACTCTTCCGTCCTCGCCGCGCCAGAACCAGCCATGGTGGACCAGCAGCGTATCGCCCCCGCGTTCGATGGCGGCGTCGATCAGCGCCTGGCTGGCAGTGACCCCGGCGACAATCCGCCTGACATCCCGGACGCCTTCCACTTGCAGTCCGTTTGGGCAATAATCCCTGAACCGCCCGGACTCGAGCAACTCATCGAGATACCGTACAAGATCATCGCGTTTCATCCCGCTCCTTCCGTAACCTGAAATTATTCCCATGCGCAGACTCTGGCTGATTTTTGCACAAACCGTCACGGTTAGTCTCGCCGTGCTCTTCGTGATCAGCACCCTGAAACCCGAATGGCTGGGCCAGTTTCCTTCGTTCCCCGCCGCACCTTCCCTCTCCCAGCCGCCAGCTCCTGCGAGCGAACCGTTGCCCGCAGGCAGTTCCTTCCGCGAAGCAGCCAGGAGAGCGTTGCCCTCGGTAGTGCATATTTTCACCTCCCAGAAAGTCCGATCACCGCGCAACCCCTTGCTGAACGATCCGCTCTTCCGTCACTTTTTCGGAGACGACCCCGAGTTGGACGATCAGCGCAAGTCCGGACTGGGTTCCGGCGTCATTGTCAGTACCGACGGGTACATCCTGACCAATTACCACGTCATTGAAGGTGCGGATCAGATCGAAATCGCGCTCAACAATGGCCGCGCCCTCAAGGCGCAACCGGTCGGCGGCGATCCGGAAACCGATCTCGCCGTCCTGAAACTCGATCCGGGGAAGGACGGGGAGCGGAATTTTCCCGCCATCAGGATCGGCCAGATGGACAACGTCGTCGTCGGCGACGTCGCACTGGCTATAGGCAACCCCTTTGGAGTGGGTCAGACCGTCACGATGGGTATCATTTCGGCGCTCGGCCGCTCCCACCTGGGAATCAACACGTTCGAGAACTTCATTCAGACAGACGCCGCCATAAATCCCGGGAATTCGGGAGGCGCGCTGGTCGATATCCAAGGCAACCTCATCGGCATCAATACCGCGATCTATTCGCGATCCGGCGGATCGCTGGGCATCGGTTTCGCCATTCCCATTTCCACCGCCGCCAACGTCATGGATCAGATCATCAAGACCGGCTCCGTCACACGCGGCTGGATAGGCGTCGAAGCACAGGAGATCACCGAGGAACTCGCCGAATCCTTCGGCCTTCAGAACACCGACGGGGCATTGATCGCCGGCGTCCAGCGCGGCAGTCCGGCCGATGCCGGTGGCGTCAAGCCCGGAGACATCCTGATTTCGGTGGAGGGGAAACCGGTCAAGGATCCTCAGGCGATGCTGGACCTCATCGCCGGGCAGAAACCCGGGGACACGGTCTCGTTCTCCTTCAGACGCCAGAAAAACGTGGTTGAAATGTCGATCCGCGTCGGCAAGCGTCCCCCGATTCGCCGCGACCGCGAGTAAGCATCAAGGAGACTGGTCGACTCTCGCCGGCAGTTTTCGAACGAAGCGCGCCATCAGCATGCCGAGTTCGTAGAGCAAACACAGTGGAATCGCCAGCATCAACTGCGACACCACATCCGGTGGGGTGAAGATCGCCGCGATGACGAACGCACCGACGATGACGTACGAGCGCCATTCCTTGAGCGTTGCCAGATCGACGACGCCGACCAGCACGAGCACGACCACGATCACCGGGACTTCGAACGCAACGCCGAAAGCAACGAAGGTGCTCATGACGAACGACAGGTACTTCTCGATGTCGGTCATCCAGGCCACGCCTTCCGGAGCCACCTTTGACATGAAACCGAAAACCGTCGGGAACACCAGGAAATACGCGAAGGCCATTCCCGTGAAAAAGAGCACCACGCTTACACCGACCAGGGGCAAAGCCAGGCGTTTTTCATGTGTGTAGAGTCCCGGGGCGACGAAAGCCCAGATCTGATAAAGGACGTACGGCAGTGCGATGAGGAAAGCCACCATCAGGGCGACCTTCATCGGCACGAGGAAGACGCCGACCACGTCGGTGGCAATCATCTGACCGCCCTTGGGCAACGTCGCCAGCAACGGCTGCGCCAGCAAGGCATAGAGATCCTTGGCCCAGGGGAACAGGCACAGGAACACGATCAGGATGGACAACATCGCCCGGATCAGGCGATCGCGCAACTCGACCAGGTGCGAGAGAAACGACTCCTCCGGCAGACTCATCGTTCATTCATCCTTTGGCCACCGGAATCGACGAGTTCGATGCCCGGAGCGCGGTAGGCGCCGGGCTGGCAGTGGTATCCGTCGCCGGTGTTTCGGGCAGGACAGGGTCGGGTTGTTGGAAATCGGTTTTGACGGAATCGATGGCCTGCCCGACGCCCTGTTCAACCGCCTGGAGTTCTCCGGCGATGCTGCGCTCGAAATCGCGTGCCGATTCACGCATATCGGATTGCAGCTTCTTCAACTCGTCCAATTGCATTTCCCGACTGATGTCGGATTTGACATCGCTGACGTAACGTTGCAGGCGTCCGAGCAGCAAGCCGGCCGTGCGCGCCACCTTGGGCAGGCGTTCCGGCCCGATCACGACCAGCGCGACGATGCCGATGACTATAAGTTCGGAAAAGCTGACGTCGAACATGTCGAATGGCGTGAAAGAACGAAGGGAGAAAGGCGGTCAACCTTTGCCCCGTCGCCCATTCACGACTTCGTTTTTTCCTTGACCTCGCCTTCGATGGTCTGTCCGTTGGTAACCTGTTGCGGCGGTGTTTCGGCGGGCTTGTTTTCAGCCGTTGCGTCGCGCATGCCTTCCTTGAAGCCCTTCACCGCGCCACCGAGATCCTCGCCGATATTGCGCAGTTTCTTGGTACCGAAAACCAGCATCACGATGAGCAGGACGATCAACCAGTGCCAGATACTTAGACTTCCCATGATGATTCTCCTTAATTCCGTTTGAGCATCGGCCCGACCGGCTCCGGCCCGCCCACCAGATGGGCGTGCAGGTGCGGCACTTCCTGCCCGCCGACCCGACCATTGTTGATGATGACACGAAAACCGTCCGGGCTGCCATTTTCGTTGGCCAGTTGATTGGCCACGGCCAGCATGTGGCCAAGTACCGGCTCGTCAGCAGCAGTCACGGTTTGCAGCGACTCGATGTGTCGTTTGGGCACCACCAGAAGGTGCATCGACCGCGCCGGATTGATGTCGTGAAAAGCAATCACCTGATCGTCCTCGAACACCTTGCGAGCCGGGATATCGCCGCGCACGATGCGGCAGAACAGACAGTCGTTCATGGTCTTCTCCTACTTGGCAGGCCGCGATTTCTTCTCGTCGATGCCCGAGGTGCCCTCGCGGCGCTGCAGTTCGTTGAGCAAATCCTCGGCGCCGATGCCGTAGAAAGCCAGCAACGCCAGGACGTGATACAGCACATCGGCGGATTCATAAACGATGTTCTGGCGCTTGCCGTCCTTGGCCGCCATGATCAGTTCGGCAGATTCCTCGCCGATCTTCTTCAGGATCGAATCCGGGCCCTTGGCAAACAGCTTGGCCGTATAGGATGTCTCCGGATCGGCGTTCCGCCGCGACGCCAAGGTTCCGGAAAGGCGGAGCAGCACGTTTTCAGTACTCATTTTGCGTAAATGTCCTTTGGGTCCTTCAAAACGGGGTCGGCCGGAACCCAGCGATCTCCCCTCAGTTCCAGGAAAAAGCAGCTTTCCCGCCCGGTGTGGCAGGCGATTCCGCCCACCTGTTCGATACCAAGCAGAAGCACGTCGCCATCGCAGTCGGCGCGGATCGATTTGACTTTCTGGAAGTGGCCGGACTCCTCGCCCTTGCGCCACAAGCGCCGCCGTGAGCGCGACCAGTAGACAGCATTGCCGGTCGCCACGGTTTCCTGCAGCGATTCGCGGCTCATCCAGGCAAACATCACCACCCGGCCGCTCGCGGCATCTTGGGCGATGGCCGGAATCATGCCGTTCTCGTCCCACTTCAGGGCGTCCAGCCAGAACAAGCGGTCATCAAGATCACTCACCGGACGCTCTTCCCGTAGCGGCGCTCACAAGCGAACCTCGATCCCGCGTTGGCGCATGTACTCCTTGGCCTGACGGACCGTATATTCGCCGAAGTGGAAGATGCTGGCAGCCAACACGGCGTCCGCCCCGCCGATCGACACGCCATCAGCCAGATGCTGCAGGTTGCCGACGCCTCCGCTGGCAATCACCGGGATATCCACGGCGTCGGACACAGCGCGCGTCAGTTCCAGATCGAATCCGTTCTTCGTGCCGTCGCGATCCATGCTGGTCAGCAGGATTTCGCCGGCACCCAGTTGTTGCGCGCGACGCGCCCAGTCGACGGCATCCAGTCCGGTGCGATTGCGCCCGCCGTGGGTAAAGACTTCCCACTTTCCTGCCGCCACCTGCTTGGCGTCGATGGCCACCACGATGCACTGGTTGCCGACCTTGCTGGAGGCTTCTGCCACGAGATCAGGATTGTTGACGGCGGCGGTGTTCATGCTCACCTTGTCGGCGCCAGCGTTCAGCAATCGGCGGACATCGGCGACGGTACGCACGCCACCGCCGACGGTCAGCGGGATGAACACCTGCGAAGCGCAGGCTTCGACGATATGCAGGATGATGTCGCGCTGATCGGACGATGCGGTGATGTCGAGAAAGGTCACCTCGTCGGCCCCCTGATCGTCATAGCGACGGGCAATCTCGACGGGATCCCCGGCG
>JARKPC010000101.1 GCA_029975435.1 Propionivibrio sp.
GATCCGGTTTCGTTAGGTCGTGCACAACAACTTCGCAAAATGGCGCAAAAGTTTCGCCAAGCCCATGCGCTATTTGCTGAAGCTGATCAAGCACGTACTGGTGCTCTATGGTTTTCGTTTTCATATTTACATATTGTACAATATCATTCAAACTGTCAACTTACAACTTATAGAGTGCGAGACTATTCGTCAGAAGGCCCGCTTTCTCTCATGCGGACTCGTGTTGTCGTGTCCACTTGGGCTAGACATCGCCCATTGAGGCCGAGTTGCTGTCCGTAAGTCGCCGTGTCGGATGGCGGCTCGACTCCATGACCGGCCGTTAAACCATCGCGGCGACGAATGACGGCTCAGGGTCGGGAGCACGAATTCCCCTGGCAGAGAAGCTGCCGTTCGCGGCCATCGGAGGCTGAAAGGCGGCTTGCCGCCCGACTGCTGCCCGATACAGAAAGAGTGAACAATGGCCGGATTGGCCGAGCAGTTGCCCGTGGGCGGTTGTCTGGAGCGGCTGTTCGGCTCCGGAACCCGTCGTTGAACCACCGAGACAACAAGGTGCAGCGGGGCGCGAGTCGCAGATCAAACTCGAGCCGCGAGCAGCATAACCTGCTTCTGCTCGCCCCAGCCGTTGGGCCACGACCTCCTCATAACCTGCTCCAGCGTTATGCCGGGCACAGCGATCAAACGCTCGACGACCTCGGGGGCGAGCAAGGTCAGCCGCATGACGCGTCGCGCCTGCGTGACATCCATGGCCTCGGCTTCAGCGATCTCGGCTACCGATGCCGCCCGTTGCTCATCCAGCAGTCGCTGCCAATGGTGTGCCAGTCCGAGTGCTCGCATCAGCGCAGTATCCTGCGTCGCCGCGCGAACCTCCCGTTCCCGGGTGGCTTCGGCCAAGAATTCCTGCGGCGCATCCAGTGGCGTGATGATTTGTTTCTTGTAGCCCCGTTTCACCAACATCCAGGGCACGAAGGTCTCCAGTCGTACGCCGCCTGCCGGTGTTGGGAGGGCATGAGTGATGGGACGACCGGTCTGCTTCCCATAGGTTTTCTTGGGCATGAGTCGTCCTCTACTTGAACTGCTCAAGCATCTGGCGCTGCTCTGGCCAGAGCGCAGGGATGTCGTTACGCATCAGCCACCGCAGGGTGAGTTGCCGGGGCTGGATCCCCATCATCAACTGCTCGACAATGTCTGGCGCGAGCCGTGCTAGGCGCAGCAAGCGGCCCACCGACGTCGGCATCAAATCTTCGTGCCGGGCGATTTCGACCACGCTCTTGAGCGCGCAGGTATCGAGGAGCGTGCTCCAGTACAGCGCCCGGGCAACGGCGTCGAGGATGCAGGTGTCGTGGGCGGACTTTCTTCCGTCGACCAGCAACTTCCCCTTTTTTCGTTTGAACTGCAGGGGCATGAAGGTTTCCAGATCGCCATTCATCAGCCTTCGACCTCCAGCAGTTCCGCGCCGATTTCCCCTGGGGCGAATTCACCGATCAGTGCGTCCCAGCCCAGTTCCCGCCACTTCACCTTGATGCCCTGCACCTCGCCGACGTGGACGAGATCGATACGCTCGATCATCAGGTTGGCGATGCGGTGGCGCTCGACCGGGAACAGTTGATCCCACACGTCGTTGAGGCGTCCCATCGCCATCACCGTGGTGGCCTCGTCGATCTGCGCGCCGTTGCGCTGAATATGGCGAACCACCGCGGCGACAGATTCCGGGCTGGTCAGCACCGTGCGGATCTGGGCAACCACTGCCGCCTCGATCTCCGGCGCCGGCAGTCGCGCGAAACTCTTGCCCGGCGCGCCGAAGCGGCTTTCCGACTTGGACACGTAGTAGTGGTACTTGCGCCCGTTCTTGCGTGAGTAGGTTGGGTACATCCGTTCGCCCGAGGGGGCGTACAGCAGGCCACGCAGCAAGGCGTCGGTGCGCGACCGGATCTTGGTTTCCACCGACCGGGCGTGCCCATCCCTGGCCAGCACCGCGTGAACCTTGTCCCACAGTTCCCGGTCGATGATCGGCAGGTGAGCGCCGGGGTACCAGTTCCCCTTGTGCGACAACTCGCCCAGGTAGATGCGGTTGCGCAGCAGCTTGTGCAGGTACTTTTTGTCGATGCGCGTGCCGTTGCGGGTCTGGCCCTCCTGCGTCGTCCAGGCCTTGGTTGTGATGCCGTCGGCGGTGAGATTGACGGCGATCTGGGTCGGAGAGCCGATGGTCAGCATCTCCTCGAAGATACGGCGCACCACAGCCGCCTCGGTTTCGTTGATGACCAGGAGGCGGTTGTCGACGTCGTAGCCCAGGGGCGGGACACCGCCCATCCACATCCCCTTGCGTTTGGCGGCGGCGATCTTGTCGCGGATGCGCTCGCCAGTGACCTCGCGCTCAAACTGGGCAAAGGACAGCAGGACGTTGAGCATCAGCCGACCCATCGAGGTGGTGGTATTGAACTGCTGGGTGACTGACACGAAGGACACCTCGTGGCGCTCGAACACTTCGACCATCTTGGAGAAGTCGGCCAAGCTGCGCGTCAGGCGGTCGATCTTGTAGACCACGACGATGTCAATCTGGCCGCGCTCAATGTCCGCCATCAGACGTTTCAGCCCGGGCCGATCCGTGTTGCCGCCTGAGAAGCCAGGGTCGTCGTAGTCGTCGGCCACCGGAATCCAACCCTCGGATCGCTGGCTGGCGACGTAGGCGTGGCCCGCCTCCTTTTGGGCGTCGATGGAATTGAACTCCTGGTCAAGCCGTTCATCCGAGGACACCCGACAGTAGACGGCGCAGCGCTTGCGAGCCTTGGTGCTGGCGATCTCGCTCATCGGGCACCTCCCTTGCTCAGGCCAAAGAACAGCGGCCCCGACCAGTGCGCGCCGGTGATGTGGCGGGCCACCGCCGTCAGGCTCTTGAAGTTGCGCCCCTGGTACTCGAACAGCCCCTCGGCGGTGACCGTCACCCGGTGCTCGCGCTCGCCCCATTCGCGCAGCAGGATCGTGCCCGGCGCGAAATCGAACTCGCGCGGCTTGGCCCGCAGCTTGATCTTGGAGTGTTTTGCGCCGATGGCTTCTAGGCGCTGCTTGGTCTCGGGCGCAAGGCCACCGAAGGCCTCCTCCTGCAGCTTGTAGGCGATCCGGGACTCGACGTGCGTGCGGTTGGGGTAGTCCGGGCGGCGCGGGAAATACCGATCCCATACGGTCCAAAGCTCGGACATCGGCAGGCAGGCCAGCTCCGCGATACGTGCGGCGACGGAAGCTTGTTTCTCGTTCATCACAACTTCTCCTCTTGATAGGGAGTTGTATGAACGCGCTGGTCGGGCAGGAAGCCAAGGCCTCCCCTTGTCGAATTGGCTCTCTGTTTTGGCTCATCCGCAGCAAGGGTGCGGACGATGGCAGCCGCAAGGATGGCGGCGATTTCGCCAGCACGGGCGCTGGCGCTCATCTCCGTGGGAGATGCGAGTTCGATGTTCTTCATGACGGCTCCGAGGAATTGCAACCGTCAGAAATAGTGAGCCTGATCGTCCGAAGCGGATGGCAATTCCGGGTAATCGGCGGCAAAAACTTTCGCGTTAACTAAACAGTTGACAGACGGAACTTCTCGCAGTACGCTCCAGGCATTAACTAATCACGCAACTAGGAAACGACCATGCCTTTCGGAGCCTTCATTCGCAAAAAGCGCGAAGAGAAGAACATCCAGATGAACGAGTTCGCGCGTCAGCTTGAGATTTCGCCTGCCTACTGGTCGCGCATCGAACGCGATATGGAAAAACCGCCCAAGGACGAGCTGATCCGCAAGGCAGCAGAGATCTTGGGCATCGACCCGGACGACGCCTTTGTCGAAGCCAGTCGCCTGCCGCCGGATATGCGTGAGGATGTGGGCAACGTGGTGCGGATGTACCGCCGGGAAGTCACGGAGAAAAAGTGAATGCCGGTTCTGACCCTCGACTACCGGCATTGCGACCGCAAGCGCCCCAAATTCATCAAGCACGTTGAGATCGAAGCCATCGCAGCACTCGCCCGCCAGCAACTGGTGGGAAGCGGTGTTGATGCCATTGCCTTCGACACGCTGCGCCAGATCGACCGTTTGAAGATCAACGATATCGACTTCGAGCTCGAGGTCAGCACTGATTGCGAGGTGCATGACGAGGATGGCAACCACGTTTTCGGCATCTGCGAGTATGACCCCTACGCACCAGACACCGCGATGGTGTGCGTGTCGCCCGTCGGCGAAAAACTCAGTGAGCTGCTGGCTCTGAGCACGCTGGCACATGAACTCGGCCACGCTGTGTTCGATGCCCCAGGCTGGATCATGGACGGCGGCAAAGGCCCAGGACTGTTCGATGCCCTGGAGCCAGTGGTGCAGCGCGCCTACCGCACCACCACGCCGGACAGCGAGCACTTGGCAAAAGTACCTACAGCCCCATCAGCAGCAATGGCGACGGAAGTGCATTTTGCCGAGCTGCGTGCCAACGAATTCATGGGCTCGCTGCTGGTGCCGCGCAAGCTCTTGAGCACGGCAGCTGAGGAGCTGGCATCGGAATACAACGTCAGCATTCATCGTGGCCCGTCGCTTGATCCGGAGATTCCCGGCACCAGCATGCAACTCGCCGCCAGCGACGCCGCCGACATGGAATTGCTGCAACGTGCGCTGGCCCTGCGTTTTGGCGTCAATCCACGCTTTGTGCAGGTGCGCCTGCAACGCTACGGCCTGATCCGCCCGGAGAACGCCGTGCGCTGATCATCACCATCCCATCCGCGCCGACCTCGCGTCGGCATTTTTTGAATCTCGCAGTTAACAACTCGCGCAATCGCGCACTTTACGAAGGAGTCTGCCTATGCCTACCGGTCACACCACCACCGCCCAGCAGGAGAAAGCGGTCAACCCGAAGTCGTCACCGAAGCGGGCGCGCGAGCAACGGTCAGATGATGGCCCTGCCATCCTGCCCGGAATGGAGCATTTCGTCGATCTGCTGCGCAAGGTCAAGCGTCCGGCGCTGGTGGTGCGCCTGCTTGAACTGGCCAGCGGCGATGCGTTGCCGGAACTTCAGGCATTGGCCGATGCCTCGAAAGGAAAACTGCCGGTCGAATCCCGTCAGGCATTTTTCCACTGCGTGGCCAAACTGGATGCTGCCATCCGCCTGCGCCTCGAGGATGCCGTCGAACGAGTGATCCTGCTCAGCGATGACTACGGCGCTCAAGCTGTTCAGGCGGTGCTCGACGCCAGGCGCGAAGACGATGCCACCGTGCTCGCAATGCCCAGCGACCGCCATAGCCGCGCATTGCACCTCTATCTCCTGCAGGAGTTTCCCGAGGCTGGAGCACGCCGCGAAGCGCGCTTCGATCACGCGGAGCACGAACAGGTGATGCACCGCCAGTGGAAAAGCGAGCACTTCTCCAGCCACTACCTTGGCCCCAAGGGCGTGGAGCCGAAAAATGGCGATGACATCCAGGAAGCACTTCGCACACGGATTGCAGAGCTGTTCCCGCATGTGCCGAAAGAGCAAATCCTGATCGAGCAGTTTGTGCGGTGCGGCTTGTCCCACGCACAGCGCGATGACGATGAAGATGCCGACGACGAGCCGCTGACACAGCTGCACACGCTGTGCGCAACCTTCAATGGTTCTACGGCGCATTACCGGCAGGTGGAAGACGGCCAGGTGGTCGACCACGAGGAACCAGCTGCCATGTCGGCACGCTTTTCCTGGGAACCGGCAACCGGGGCGCTGACAGTGTTCTGCGAAGACCGGGAAAAGCGCCGGGAGCTTGCCACCATCTTCCGCGACGTGGCGCTGGCGCACGAGGGCGCGATTGACGACATGCCGATGCGTCAATTCGATCTGCTCGGGTTCTCGACCTCGGCCATGCTCAAGCGGCTGGAGCAGGATCGCATCGCGGACATCGAGCGCATCGACATTCTTCAGATCAAGGTGGCCAAGCCCTTTGAACAGTTGCTCGAGCTTGGCGGCAAGACCGTCGCTCGGCAGCTGGCGAGCAAGATGGAGATCACCCGCGATCGGCGTGACAGCCGCAACGTCTATCAGGTCGCCTACGAGGATTACAGCGCCGAAGATCTGAGCCAGTACGCACTGGTACAGGTGAAGCTGGTGATGCGCATGGCGACACAGCCCCACCGCAAGGCGCACAACGTCGCCGTCCAGATCACAGCCCCCAACGGCCTGAACGACAAGAGTAAGACCGAGGACGACCGCAAGCGCGTACTGGAGCAGTTGATTCGCCTCGGCGTCTTGAGCGAATTCTGAGGGAGCGTCGACGATGTCATTGCATCTACGCTTCTTCACCGCCATCGACAGGCTGTCGAGCCTGGATACACCAGTGCTGGCCACAACGTTCGGACGTGACCGTTCTCAGCTCCTGCAGCGGGGCTGGATCACCGACGAGGGTCATCTCACGCATGTCATGGCCCCGTTCCTCGACTCTGAATGCGAGGTCGAGATCGAGGCCGATCCCGATGCGGGCTGCTACCGCTATCGCAGTCCGCTGGATGGGCGCACTGTGGTGCAGCCCTTGAACGAGATCGCACTGTGCGGTATCCAGATCGAACGATGGCTGACCGATCTGGCACGCATGGTGGGCATCGAAGATCGGCGACGTGCCAGCCGCCCATGCCTCACGCCACAGCATCTCTGGCATCTCGGCGACCTGCGCGTCGCCGGGACGCATGATTTTGCCCCGGTGTTTGTTGGGCGCGCGTGGGCACGTGCGCCAGCCGTCAATACATCTTCTGTTCTGGCTGATCCTGCATGGTCACGCGGCGGTGTGATTTTGCAGGCCCGCCAAGTTCAGGCAGATCTGCCCCGTGATCATGTGATCCGGGCGCTCGATGAGTTCGTTCGCCTGGACGATGGGCAGGATGTTTTCGATGCAAGCGCATTCGACCGCGTGCTGCGCGGCTACGTCACGCCTAGCGGTGAGTCCGAGCCATTGCAGTACCTGCAGGGCACCCGCGTGAAATTGCCTCACTTTGCTTCATCACGATTGGTGAGTGATACGCGCGCAGCAATTCTGAAAGTGATGTGGGGCGTGGAAGGCAAGACACCTCCGGCCATGAAGTGGGCAGACGTCAAGACGCAAGTTCACTCTGCTGCCCGGTCATTTGATGAGGCCTTTGGTGACAAGGAAACAAGAGAGGACTTCCTCGTTCTCGTGAAGTCTGGCGGCTACTACCAAGTGCGCCGCCAGTAGAAGTCGTAGTTTTTTCCGGAGCCCGATCCGGATTCAGTCCGTAGTTCCATGCGGAGACTTCGATGTGCCCATTTCATCTAGGAGGCACATCGAAATGCAAACCCAAGTTCCAGCAACCCAAACAGGTCGGGATTCCTTCCGACCCAACCCCGGCAGTGCCGTGTGCATCGCCCTCGACGAAAACGAGCTCGCCATCCGCTGGGGGCTCTCCGTCAAGACCCTGCGCCGCTGGCGTCAGGAACAGCTCGGACCGATCTACTGCAAGCTCGGCCGCCGGGTCACCTACCTCCTGCACGAAATCGAAGCCTTTGAGCGGCGCGTCTCGCGTTACTCCAGCTTCACTCGTGCGTATCAGTGAGGAGGACGGCCATGAGCGATCTAACCATCTTCCCCGCCGACATCGCCGAGATGTCCGTCAGCCAACTGGCTGCACTGCCGCCCGAGCAGAAGCGCGAGATCGACAAGAACCTCGACGCGGCTATCGACTGGCTCAAGAAGGCCCGCACCAAGTTCGACGCGGCGCTGGATCAGTGCTACGGCGAGCAGGCCCGCGCCGCGCTGCGTGAGTCCGGGCGCGATTTCGGCACCGCCCACATCAGTGATGGCGCGCTGCGCATCAAGTTTGAACTGCCAAAGAAGACGTCCTGGAATCAGGACATGGCACGCGAGCTTGCTGCGCGCATCGTGGCCTCCGGCGACAAGGTCGAGCACTACTTCGAC
>JARKPC010000103.1 GCA_029975435.1 Propionivibrio sp.
CCAAGAACCGCGCCTGCCGCCCATTCGATGTGCGGGCACAGCGCGGCCGGCGTCGAGTGCACGAAAATGACTCCACGCGACATGGTTTCCATCTCGACTCCTCTCGCTTCAGGTGTGCCTTCCCCTGCAACCTGTGCGACAGCGTCCCGATGGAACCTGGTCTGTTCGATTTGCTTATTGATTCTGCCTCAATTGGGTTCAACATGCCAGCCGGATCAGCACGTGCACCGCGGCTGCCGGCGGGGTTCTCAGCGCAGCAGCTCTGCGTACACTTCCCGATACTGGTGAGCCAAGATCTGGACGGTGTGCTGCTGCGCCACCTCGAGAGAGCGTCGGCGCAAGTCAGCGTTGAGATCCTCATCTGTCAGGCATCGGACGATGAGATCGGCAAGCGCCTGAGCATCTTCCGAGGGGAACGTCAGGCCACCGCCTTGATCATCCAGGAAGTCCGCCATCCCGCCCACCCGGCTGCCGATAGCCGGCACTCCCAAACTCATTGCTTCCAGAAGCGCAAGTCCAGCGGCCTCCGCGCGAGATGGGAGCACGAAAAGATCAGCCGACGCATAGTAGGGAAAGGGATCTTGCAGACCCATGATGTGGACGACGTCGTCGACTCCCAGCGACTGCAGAAAATCATCGGTAACCGGCAGATCGTTGTTGCCGACCAGATAGAGCCGCGCCTCGGGCAGGCGCTGATGGACGTCGGCGAACGCCTCAATCAGAACATCGATCCCTTTCAAGAGCGTGAGGGCGCCGACGAACACCACTGCTGGGTGACGGAGTTCTTCCGGAACGAGCTCTTCGGGCTCTCTCGGCGATCCGACGGTCCCATTGCACACGGTGCGCATCCGGTCGGCGGGGACTCCCCGCGCGATCATCGCCTTCGTGACCGCGTCGCTGACGCCAACAACGCGATTGGTGAATCGCATGAGCGACGAGCTCTTCTGCCACTCGTTGTGAACCGTCGCCACAACAGGGACACCCATGAAGAGCAGCCGGGCGACGAGTACCGCTGTGACCGTGTGTGCATGGATCACGTCGGGCTGGAACGTACGCACCAACCGCCGCGTCTGCTGCACGGAGCGGATGAGGCCCTGCGGAGTGCGATCGCCCACGGCTATCGACTCACATCTGACACCGCTGGCCTCCAGGAGATCCTGGTAGTACCCGCCGGCACTCGCCACCACCACATCGTCACCTTCGGCAACCTGGGTAGTACTCAGGTCCACCACAACATTCACGATTCCGTTGGGCCGCGAGACCGTGTTGACCAGATGTAGGATCTTCACCCTGATTCTTCCTGTGCTTCGATTGGACGATCGTCACCCTGCTCATCCCAATGAGCCGTCGCCCGCCTCACCGAACGAGGCCCTGCTGACCGGCATGTGCAGTCGTCCGGCGCAGGGTACAACCCGCTCTGTCAGCTGCCGGCAGTCGGCTGGGGCGAGTCCGCATTCGCAACTATTCGGTCTGCGCCGCTGATCGTCGGGGCAGCGCGTTTCGGCAAGGGCTTCACTGAGGACACCGGACCGTGCGGTATGCCGGTGAATGATTGTGGCAGGCTGCTGGTCGGGTTTCCCTGCTCCGTCGGAGAATGGCCCTCGACCCCTTCCGGCGACCGGTAGTAGTCCCCGCTGTACCGATAACCGTGGTAGGAGTTGGTTCCCTTGCGGGGCACCCGGTTGAGCACAACGCCCAGCGGCCGTCCACCGGCGCGTTCGAGATTGGTCCGAGCCTCCTGCAGGGCATCGACGGTCGTCTTGCCCGCCCTCGTGACCAGGATCGCGCCATCCATGTTGTGACCGAGCGCGGCCGCATCGGTCACCGGAAGAAGAGGCGGGGCATCCACGATGACCATCGCGGAGTCGGCGAGATGAACGACGAGGTCATGCATGCGACGAGAGCCCAGCAGTTCACTCGGATTCGGCGGGATCCGGCCGGCAGCGATAACAACGAGATGACCGCTCAGACCAACTGGTTGCGCGATATCGGCTATGGATGCCCGCCCTGACAGTACGTCGGTCAGACCGACGTCACCGGGCAGCCCGAAGGTGTCCGCGATGACCGGACGTCGCAAGTCACCATCGATCAGGACCACCTGCTCGCCGCTCTCGGCCAAAGCAATGGCCAGGTTGGCAGAGATCGTTGACTTGCCCTCACCCGGCAATGCACTCGTGACCACGATCGTGCGCGGAGGATTGTCAACATCCATGAACTGGATGTTGGTCCGCAGCTCGCGCATGGCCTCGGAGACCGCATGCAGGTCACGGTTGCCCTTGCCACCGGGAGCGCCATCGAACGGGATCGTCCTGTTCCCGGCGGTGAAGGACCTCTCCTCAGGAATAGCGCCAACCACCGTGAGCCCGGCCTGACGTTCGACTATTTCGGGCGAACGCACCCTTCGGTCGAGGGTGCTGCGCAAGAACGCATAGCAGGCAGCTGCGACCAAGCCGAGCAGACCACCGACAACGACGGCCAGCGTCGTATTGGGTGAGGTCGGTGAATCCGGCAGGCGCGCCAAGTCGGCGGCCTCAAGCCGTAGGCGAGGGGCCGCGCCGTCTTGCGCACTGGTTTCGATGCGCTCGATCTCGGTTTGCATGCCTTGAACCCAGGCACTGGCCAGGTCTCGCGCTTCTTCTGGAGTTGGTCCCGTGGCCCTGACTTCGATGATGACCGTGTTGAGGGGGTTGGAAACACTCACCCGCTTCACCAACGCCTCGGGCGTCGTGTCCAGGCCGAGGGTATTGATGGCGTTCTGGGCGACCGAGCGCCAGCTGCCCATCTCGACGTAGGACTTCACCATCGACATGGCGAGATTGTTGTCAGTGGCGGGGCTCGATTCACTGTTGACTGTCAACACGTAGCCGTTTGCTTCGGCCGTGTAGACCTTGGGCTGCAGCGATGCCCAGCCGAACCCCAGAAGGGCACCGAGCACGGCACCGAGGATGATGACAACCCAGTGCGAGCGGACTATGCGCAGATAATCGCGAAGCTCCATGTGTTCCTTTGCGATCGAGCAGGCCCAGAGGACCACTTTCCCTGCGCTCCAGGCCGGCTAACCGGCGAGGGTTCTCTTGGAGGCGAGGTGGGAAAGCTCATTACCACACGGATTTTAGCAGCTTGGCACGGGCTCGCGAAATCTCTATCGAGCTGCAACGCCACCTCCTCCTTCAACGATGTTCCACGATCCAGCAGATTGCGCTTGCCCACTCAGGCAGCAGCAACGCACCATTTTCCAGTCGCCATTTTGATCAAGAACTCAAATGTTGCGACCTCGTTCCGGCAATGAGATATGCGCCTTCGCAAAATAGTCGAATCGACGCGATGCTGCCGGCCCGGCTTGGCCGGCGCAGGCCCGCGGGTGCCGCAGACGGCTCTGACTTGCGACCTTGGTCAGGTGAGGGTCAGTAGGCGCCCTGGGGCGAGATCATCGCCTTGATCGTCTTCAGGACAATCGCAACATCTCCCAGTAGCGACCAGTTCTGCACATAGCGAAGATCCAACTTCATACTGTCCTCCAGATTCAGATCGGATCGCCCACTCACCTGCCACAGACCCGTAATTCCAGGCTTGATCAATAGGCGGCGAAGTCCGACATCCGGAAACTCATCGAGCTCTCGTTCCAGGTGAGGACGAGGGCCGACCACGCTCATTCGACCGCGGAGAACAGTCCAGAACTGCGGTAACTCATCGAGCGAATACTTGCGCAAGACGCGGCCGACGGGAGTGATACGAGGGTCGGCATCCATCTTGAACAGCGGGCCGTTGCCCGTCGACTGGGAACGCAGGGCTTCAAGCCTTGCTTCGGCATCAACGGCCATGCTGCGGAATTTGTGAATCGTGAACGGTTTGCCGCGCAGGCCCACGCGTTGCTGGCGGAAGATTATCGGGCCGGGATCATCCAGGAAGATGGCGACGGCGATGACCAACAAGACCGGGGTCAGAAACAGAAGTGCCAGTGCCGAGAAAACGACATCGAACAAGCGCTTGGCCTGCAGTGTCCAACCGCTCAGCGGAAGACCGAGATGAATGAGATCGAAGCCCGCGACTTCCTGGACGCTGAATCGATGGCCCACCGCATCCATGATGCTCGAGGCGAGGATGACACTCGTATGTGATCGCTCAAGACCCCAGACCAGATCCCGGAGTTGCTCGGTGGACAATCCTTCTCCCGACACCACAACCGACCTGTACGCACCACTGGCGACCAGATCGGGGATTTGTCTCAGGGAGACCTGCGGTAGACGGGCGTCTTCCGGGCTGGTCCGAGCACTATGGGGCCCGACCAGGCACATGGCGGTTGGCGTCAGACCGAATTCTCGCCTGCGGCGCAACTGATGAACCACATGGGTTGTTTCGTCCACCGATCCGACGACGATCGTCGGCATCAGGTGTTTTCCCCGCAGACGGGAGTTGCTCAATCGCAACCTGGCGACCCACCGCAGCACCAGCAGGAAGATCGTCCCCAGCGGCAGCGCTATGACGAAATACGAGCGCGGAAGCTCTGCCCTCAGCAGGTACGAACCGATGGCTAGGATGCCGAATGCCTGAAGACAGCCCGCCATGACGCGCTTGTACTCTTCCAGTCCCGCTGCGAGAACACGCTGGTCCCGGGATCCTGCAGTGCTCATGGCCAGCAGCCACACGGCCGTGACGACGATAACGTCCCAAGCCGACTCGTTGGCCAGCCCGAGCTCCGGCGCACCGAAGCGCACCAGGTAGCTGATCGCGACAGCGGAGGCGACTGCGATCGCATCACTGGCTATCAGCAGGCGGTGAAACCGCGAGTACCAGTTGGCGCCACGTGCGAAGCCGAACAGACGTGCCGTATCCTCCAGCGGTGCCGAGGGGGCAACCCAGGCTCCTATGCGACTATCGATCGACCGTTCAACTGACAACTGGACCTCTTGGGGTTGAACGCAAGAAACGCGTTGAAGGCATTTAGCTAGACGTCTGTCTAGCCTGACGATCCATTCGTAAGGGTAGGCACTCGACCATCGGCTGTCAATTCGTCTTGGACCGATGGACATGTGGGCAACGGGTCCTGGTCAACCGCGCGTTTGGCGAACCCAGGGGTCCTATGCGGTAACTTGGCCCCCATGAGCGCAGCGGAGACGCCAACCGTCGGCCCGTATGGCAGCTGGATCTCACCCATCGGCATCCTCGATGTCGTCGCCGGTGGCGCGTCCATGCTCGAACTGGTGGCCGACAATGCCGATCTGTACTGGCTGGAGTCGCTGCCCGGCGAGGAAGGCCGGACGACCGCCATGCGGCTGCGCAACGAGCGCACCCAGCAGATGACACCGACGGCC
>JARKPC010000118.1 GCA_029975435.1 Propionivibrio sp.
GATCGCTTGCGGATGGCTCTCCGGCATCGCGTGTCCCACCTTCCCCGTCACCGCCGCCAGGGCGCTTCCGGCCGCAAATACGCCCAATGCCGCTGCAACCGCTACCTTCTTGAATAGTACTGATTTCATCGATGACTCCTCGTTAATTAGAAATAACCTACCGTCTGCACTACAAAAAAATCAAACTCTAACCCCTTCCGCCCTATCGAGTCCGGCGACCGCCCGGCTTGCCGTTCGCGTCACCATGCGCCGGGAGGCTTCTTCCGCGGCTTCCGGATTCTTGCGACGGATCGCGTCAAACAGCGCACGGTGCTCGCGCACAGTGAGATCCATGTGCTCGATTCCGGTCTGGAAGGTGTAATCAAAGATGGCACGCTGCAGCGCCCCGACCGCGTCGCTCAATTGCTGGATGACGACGTTGTGCGAGGCCACCAGCACCGCCCGATGAAATCGGATGTCGGCTTCCTGAAAGGCTTCGACATTCTTCGGATTGGCGGCCATCAGGTTGAAACTGGCCTCGATATCGACCAGATCCACAGCGGTCGCGCGCTCTGCGGCCCAGCGCGAAATGGTCGGCTCGATCAGGCTGCGCACCTCGATCAGGGAACGAACGAGCGACGGGTTAACGCCTTTCTCCAGCACCCATTCCAGCACGTCGGCATCGAGGTAGTTCCACTGATCAATGGGCATGACGAACAGACCGCGATGACGTTGCGCATCGATCAGGCGTTTTGTCGACAGCACCTTGATCACTTCGCGCATGACGTTGCGCGACGTATCGAAGCGCTCGCACAGTTCAGCCTCCGACGGCAACGCAGACGCAGGTTCAAATTCACCCTGGGCGATCTGCTTGCCGAAAAGCTGCGTTAAACGATCCGTCTTGGTCATACCCCTCTCACCTGTCGATTTAATCTTTTTTTTTGTTGAACCACGCTTTTTTTCGAGTTTGTCACCACCTATGGGACAATGTCAACAAAATTGTAGTACAAACTAAAATCAATGTAATACAATTCGGCACGATTTCCGACTTGAAACCCCTTCGGCATATCGAAAGCCCTACAACCAACGGAGCAGACATGAGCAATCCCGGCCGCACCATCATCAACGCTGAATTCGCAGACCTCTTTGTCGACGAGGAATTCAATCCCTACCGCAGCTGCATCCAGGGACTCGCCAACGAACCGGTGGCCGTGCAGGCCTTGCTGAAGCGTGCCGAGGAATTCCTTCGTAACGAAGCCGATTACGCGGGGCTGGGGGATACATCGCAACCCGCAATCGTCGAACGCCTGGCAACCAATCGTCCGCGCATCTGCATCATCCAGGGTTCCGCGGACCATCCTGCCCACCTCTTCGACCACGAACATACGCTGCGAGCCGCGGCACGAATCTGGCAGAACGGAGGCGTGCCGTTCACTTTCGGCATTCCGGTGATCTGCGACGGGACGGCTCAGAACAACATCGGACAGAGCTATTCGCTGGCCTCGCGCAACCATACCGCCACGGCGGTGAACATCAACTTCGAGGGACACAGCTACCACGCGGCCTACGTCATCTCGGGCTGCGACAAGACACCGACCGGAATCCTGTCCGGACTCGCTGCCGCCGACCGCGCCCGGCGCGAACCGGAACGCGGAACTGCGCCGGTGTGGGCGGTGTTCGTCCCGGCGCACGTCCTGAAGGGTGGCAGCATTCCCAGGAGCACACGCCAGAAGCTGCAGGACATCCAGGATGCCGCTCGCTCCGCCGGCGACGCCCAGCTGGCAGACGATATCGAGGATAACTGCCGCTACATCCTGCAGTGCTCGTCCGACGAGGCATTCCTAGCCCTGCTCAACCGCGCCGTGGAGCACGGGCTGATCGACCGGCCAAGCGCCGACGCCATTCTCGACGAACTGGCCGCCGCCACCTGCGACGACAAGGGCGGCATCTGCGCCTTCAACGGCACCGGCAACTCATCGCGCACCCTGATTTCCGCGCTGGGGTTCGTTCCAGCGGATTCGGAACTGTTGGTAGACGAGGCCCCAACCGCGCTGATCGCCCGCAACGTCGACCAGTTGTTCCGCATGATCAACAAGCCGAAATATGCCGTGTGCGAAATCCTCAAGCACAATTACGGCAATGCTGTACTCATCCACAACGCCACCGGCAGTTCGAGCAACCTGATGCTGCACATGCCGTGCGTGATGCGCCACGCCGGCTTCGACGTTACGCTGTTCGATTACGAAAGGATTCGCGACGCGCACCCGGTTCCGGACATCTACGCTCACAGCCTGACCGAGGGACGCGACACCTTCGTTCTGGCCCAGCAGGCCAAGGCCGGCCTGCACCACGGCATGGCCAGCCTTTACAAAGTGCTGAAGGATCTGAACGTACCGATGAACTGGGACGCGCCAACCGTGACCGGCAAGACATGGGGAGAGCGCGTCGCCGCGATTCCTGTTGCGGTCTCTCCCGACTTGCCACAGGAACGCTCGGTCATCCGCATCAAGCCCATCCGCGACATTTCGGGAACAGACATCATGCGCGGCAACTTCTTTTCGTCATGCACGCTCAAGGTTGCCGGCATGTCGACCGATTCGTACAATCGTTTCAACGGCAAGGTGTTTCTCGTCCGCTACTACGAAAACGAAACACAATGCAATCAGGAACTGCGCTCCAGCAGCCTGGAGGAAACACTCAGCCAGATGCCGGAACTGACACCGGAGCTGCTTTCCGCGCTACGCAAATTCAATGACGCGCCAGCTGACGAGGACGTCATGACGATGATCAACAACGGCACACTGGCCTTCGCTTTCGTCATCGCCGGGCAAGGACCGAAAGCCTTCGGCATGCCCGAGATGTTCGCTCCGAGCCAGTACCTGCGCCATCACGGCGTGGTCGAACGGACATCCATGATGATCACCGATGGACGCTACTCGGGGGTCACCAAGGGTGCCTGCGTCGGGCACATGGTTCCGGAAGCCTTCGAGGGAGGCGGCATCGGCACGCTGATCAACGGCGACCTGCTGTGGGTGCAGCTGACCGACAAGCGCATCGACCTGATCGACAGCAACGCTTTCCTGCGCGGGGAAATCGAGCCGTTGAGCGGTGCCCCGTTCGAAGAACGCAAGGAAATTCTCGCCGCTCGCCAGGCCAGGATCGAGAACCGCCAGCATCAAATCGCCGCATGCAACGTGCTGGACAATGTCTCGACCGCCGAATTCGGGGTGGTACCGGCAGTCGTTCACCGCCGCGCAACCATTCCCTGGTCGTTCTAATCGAATTCGGCCCTGCCGGCTTCCCGGCGAAAGCCTGGAAGCCGGATTCCTGCTAGCAAATCACCAGATTGTCCCGGTGAACCATCTCCGGTTCATCGATGAAGCCCAGAATGCTCTCGATGTCGGCACTGGCATGGCGCGCAATGCGTCGCGCGTCGCTGCTGCCGTAGTTGATCAGCCCGCGTGCCACTTCCCGGCCTTCGGGCGAGATACAGGCCACGGCGGCGCCACGCTCAAATTCTCCCTGTACCTCGACGATGCCGATTGGCAACAGACTCTTGCCTTCGCCCAGCGCCTTGACTGCCCCGGCATCGAGAATCAGCCTGCCGTTCAGCTGCAAGTGATCGGCCAGCCACTGCTTGCGCGCATTGAGCGGCTGCATTTCCGAAACCAGCAGCGTACCGATTGGTTCGCCACGCGCCAGGCGCGGCATCACGTCCTGCTCTCGCCCGCTGGCGATGACCGTATGCGCACCGCTGTTCGCCGCGCGTTTGGCGGCAATCACTTTGGTGATCATGCCGCCCTTGCCGTACTGCGTTCCTGCGCCGCCAGCCATGGCCTCCAGAGCAGGGTCACCCGCCCGCGCCTCGGAAATCAGGGTCGCCGCTGGATCCTTGCGCGGATCGGCCGTAAATAGTCCTTGCTGGTCGGTCAGGATAATCAGGCAATCGGCATCGACCAGATTGGCTACCAGCGCACCGAGCGTGTCGTTGTCTCCGAACTTGATTTCGTCAGTAATGACTGTGTCATTTTCGTTGATGATCGGCACGACTCCCAGCCCGAGCAGGGTCGTCAGCGTCGAACGCGCATTCAGGTAACGCTTGCGATCAGCCAGATCCTCATGCGTAAGCAGCACCTGCGCGGTATGCAAGCCGTGTCCGGAAAACGCGCTTTCATAGACCTGTACCAGCCCCATCTGTCCGACCGCAGCACAGGCCTGCAAATCATGAACGGCGCTGGGCCGCTTTTTCCAGCCGAGGCGTTGCATGCCGCAAGCGATGGCTCCGGACGATACCAGAACAACTTCCCGGCCATGTTCACGCAATTCAGCAATCTGCCTCGCCCACTCCCCGATAGCCCGCGTATCAAGCCCTTCGCCATTATTCGTAACCAGTGCCGACCCCACCTTGATGACCAGGCGTTTTGCATCGGCAATTCGTGTCGTATTCATCATCGCTGTTCGCTTAGTTGGTATCGTCGTCTTCTTCAGGGAAGAACTCGTCGGACGGATTCGTCGCCTCGGCCACCACCGGCGCCAGATTCTCCAGCGCCTCCTGCAAGGCGTAAATAAGCGGCTGGCAACCATCGCCGCTAATGGCGCTGATTCTGAAACAAGGCGTTCCATCAGGCGCGCCGTAGCCTTTCAGGAAGTCGCCGACACGCCGGTCGCGATCCTCTTCGGGAATCAGGTCGAGCTTGTTGAGCACCAGCCAGCGCGGCTTCCCGGCCAGTTCCGGACTGTATTTCTCGAGTTCGCGGACAATGGCCCGGGCATCCGCCACCGGATCAGCGTCCGGATCGGGCGGCGCCAGATCGACGATATGCAGCAGCACGCGGGTGCGTGCCAGGTGTTTGAGAAAACGGATACCCAGCCCGGCGCCTTCGGCGGCCCCTTCGATCAGGCCGGGAACATCGGCGATGACGAAACTCTTGTTCTCGCTGACGCGCACGACGCCCAGATTGGGATGCATCGTGGTGAACGGATAATCGGCCACTTTCGGGCGCGCCGCCGACACGGCGCGAATGAACGTGCTCTTGCCCGCGTTCGGCAATCCCAGCAGGCCGACGTCGGCCAGTACGCGCAATTCCAGACGCAGATCGCGCTCTTCGCCAGGCTCGCCCTTGGTGCACTGGCGCGGGGCACGGTTGGTGCTGGACTTGAAATGAATGTTGCCAAGCCCGCCTTTGCCGCCCTTGGCGATCATCACCATTTTCCCGTCAACATCGAGATCGGCGACCACCCGATTGGTATTGACGTCGGTAATGACCGTTCCGACCGGGACGCGCAAAACGATGTCCTTGCCGCCCTTGCCATAGCAACCTGCGGAAGCGCCATTCTCGCCGCGCTGCGCAACGAATTTTCGGGTATAGCGATATTCGACCAGGGTGTTGATATTGCGGTCGGCAACTACCTGGACGCTGGCCCCGCGGCCGCCATCGCCGCCGTCAGGGCCGCCCTCCGGCTCGTACTTCTCGCGCCGGAACGAGGCAACACCATTGCCGCCGTCGCCGGCGGCCACGTAGATCTTCGCCTCGTCGATGAATTTCATGAAATGCTTCCTGCAAAGTAAAAAGCCCTACCGCAAGGATAGGGCTTTAAGGCATTAATGCGCGCCTACGCAGTGTCTTGCCGCAGCCTGATCAGGCTGCCGCCGGAACGATACTCACGGTACGCTGGCGCTTCGGTCCCTTGAGAGCGAACTCGACATGCCCTTCGATCAGAGCAAAAAGGGTGTGGTCCTTGCCAATACCGACGTTCACGCCCGGATGGAACTGGGTGCCACGCTGACGGACGATGATGTTTCCGGCGAGAACCAGTTGACCGCCGTAACGCTTGACGCCAAGTCGTTTCGATTCCGAGTCGCGGCCGTTACGGGAACTGCCGCCTGCTTTTTTGTGTGCCATGTTTCAGTTTCCTTTCCGTTAGGCCGAAATACCGTCAATGCGGATTTCAGTGTAGTTCTGACGGTGGCCCTGATGCTTCTGGTAATGCTTGCGACGACGCATCTTGAAGATCTTGACCTTGTCGTGACGGCCTTGCGAAAGCACAGTAGCCTTGACTGCCGCACCGGTAACGAGCGGCGCGCCGATTTTCACGGACTCGCCCTCGCCGACCATGAGCACCTGGTCAAGAGTAACTTCTGCGCCAACTTCTGCCGGTATCTGTTCTATTTTCAGTTTTTCGCCAGCGGCAACGCGATATTGCTTGCCACCGGTTTTTATGACCGCGTACATGTTGGACTCCAAAGAACTATAAAAAAGTGAAGCGAAGAACCGCGCATTATACGCATTTACCCTGCGGAGTCAAAGAGTTCGGCGCGTTTTTCCCATATGATCGGAGTTCGCCTTGACGCCGACCGTTGGCGCCCCCTAAGATTCCATGGTTTTTTCTAGGCGGAATGCGTTGAAACTCGACCACCTCTACAACCTGATCGGACCCGACATGCAGGCCGTCGACGCGGTAATCCGCACGCGCTTGCACTCCGAAGTCGTTCTCGTCAGGCAAGTCGCCGAGTACATCATCAACGCCGGCGGCAAGCGCCTGCGCCCGGCTCTCGTACTGCTCAGCGCAGGTGCACTCGGATACAGCGGGTCGCGACATCACGAACTCGCCGCAATTATCGAATTCATCCACACCGCCACCCTGCTGCACGACGATGTAGTCGACGAATCCGATCTCCGGCGCGGCCGGGAGACCGCCAACGCTCTGTTCGGCAACGCTGCCAGCGTGCTGGTCGGCGACTTCCTGTATTCGCGCTCCTTCCAGATGATGGTCGAGGTCGGCGACATGCGCGTCATGCGGGTTCTATCCGACGCCACCAACATCATCGCCGAAGGTGAGGTCCTGCAATTGATGAACTGCCACGACGCGGACGTCGACGAGGAACGCTACCTGCAGGTCATTCGCTACAAAACCGCCAAGCTTTTCGAGGCCGCGTCCCAGCTTGGCGCCATCATCGGCGGAGCCGGGCCGGAGATGGAAAGATCGCTGGCGGAATATGGCATGCATCTCGGCACGGCGTTCCAATTGATCGACGACGTGCTCGACTATTCCGGCGCCGAGGCGGAAACCGGCAAACACCTCGGCGACGATCTCGCCGAAGGCAAACCGACGCTTCCCCTTATCCACGTCATGCAGAACGGAACGTCCGACCAGGCGGAATGCGTGCGCAAGGCCATTGAACACGGAGGGCGCGAGGACTTTCCCGCCGTACTCGCGGCGATCCGCGCGACGGGCGCTCTCGAGCACACGCAAAAACAAGCCAGGGCAGAAGCGGAACGTGCAGCGGGCGCTCTTGAATCGCTTCCCGCTTCCACATACAAGGATTCTTTGCTAGAATTGTCGGCCTTTGCAGTTGCGAGGTCGTTTTAGCAGCCGCAAACCCCGGTCGGGGCGTAGCTCAGCCTGGTAGAGTACTACGTTCGGGACGTAGGAGTCGGAGGTTCGAATCCTCTCGCCCCGACCAATTTTTCGGCGCTTCATCAAGCGCCATTGCCAAAGCCGCCCAGCGGCTTTTTTCTTGCCCGGAATATCTGAAAGGGTTCGGAGAATGTCATTTCCCGGGCCTGATGCAGCAGGCTTCTGCTATGCTTGGCCGGAACCGGAAAACTCCACTCTAGCCATGAAATACCTGCTCTGGATCGGGCTGTTCCTGATCATTTACTGGATCATGCGTAAATCCGGAAACCGCCGGGACCGGGCAGCGGCGCCACCCACCTCGCGCGCTCCGGAAGAAATGGTTACGTGCGCCCACTGCGGCGTGCACCTGCCTGTCAGCGAGAGTATTCACGCCGGCGGCCGTCATTATTGCTGCGTCGAGCATCAGCATGCCGCGCAAGCCCGAAGCGACTGACCGGTCATGCAAAATGCAGGAAGCCCAGGCGCCACGCGGTTCTCCGAAACCCACTGGAAAACCCTGCGCTACTTCAATCTTTATCGGCTATCCATCGCCTTATTGCTTTTCACTTCTTCCCTTTTCCAGCCATCCCAATTCTCGCTGCTGAGCCAGGACCGCAGCCCGTATCAATTTGCGGTGACCGGCCTCTACCTGCTGACCACCGCAGCATCGCTGACTGTTCTGCTCTTCTATCGGCAGCGCTTCAACCGGCAACTGACCATACAGGTGTTGCTGGATGTGCTCGTGCTGACCTTTCTTTCTTATGCCGGCGGCGGATTGCGCAGCGGCCTCGGGATCATGCTTTTGGTTACGCTGGCCGGAGCAGGCCTCGTCGGGCAGGGGCGGCTGGTACTTTTTTACGCGGCGATGGCGACGCTCGGCATGCTCTGCGAGCAAACCCTGCGCGCTTTGGCAGACGGTCTCGAAGCCGTCGACTTCTTTCAGGCCGGACTGTTCTGCACGGGATTTTTCGCGGTCGCCATCTCCGCCCGTCTGCTGGCCAATCGCGTCATCACCAACGAGGAACTGGCCCGCAAGCGCGGCGAGGAACTCAGGAACCAGACGATCATCAGCCAGCACATCATCGAGGAGATGCAGGACGGCGTGCTTGTCCTCGATCGGGAAGGTCGTGTCCGGCAACACAATCCGCGTATCGAACAATTGCTTGGTCTGGGCGACCCGAAGGATCGCAAGCTGGCGAGCTATTCAACGGAACTGGCCCAGAGCTTCCTTAACTGGTGCAACCGAGGCGGGGATGAGCCGGTCATGGTCAGGGCGCCGGCAAGCGGCATGCACCTGAGGGCTCGCTTCGTTGCCACTGAGAGTTCCGAAGGCGATGTCCTGGTGCTCCTTGAAGACCTTGGCCGCTTGCAGGAGCAGGCACGACAGCTCAAGCTCGCGGCGCTCGGGCGGCTGACGGCCAATATCGCTCATGAAATCAGGAACCCGCTTTCGGCCATCAAACACGCCGGCGAGTTGATGCGCGAGGAATCAAGCAGTCCGACCAACGATCGCCTGTTGCGCATCGTTCTCGACAACGCGCAGCGCGTCGAACGCATTGTCAGCGACGTCCTCGAACTGGGACGGCGGGACCGCGCCCATCGCGAACCGATCGACCTGCGCCAATCCCTGCCGCTTTTTGTCGAAGAGTTCATGGTCAAGGAAGAAGTCCCCGCAGGCGTGGTGCACATAGACGTCTCAGGACGGGCCATCATCGTCTTCGATCGTTCGCACTTCCATCAAGTCCTGTGGAATCTGGTTGGGAACGCCTTGCGCCACTCCCGCAAGGAAGAGGGAAGCATTCGCCTGCAGGTGCGGGACGGCAACCGAGAAAACCGCATCGATCTGCATGTCATAGACGACGGCAAGGGAGTTGACGAATCCTTTCGGGAACAGATCTTTGAACCTTTTTTCACCACGCACAGCCGGGGAACCGGACTGGGTCTTTACATTGCGCGCGAGTTGTGTGACGCCAACGGCGCGCAGCTCGAGCTTTTGGGAAATCAAACCGGTGCTGATTTCTGTATTTCAGGGAGGACCGTCGAGTGATCACAGACAAGACCGAAAGAAGACGCGGCAATTCGCCACGCGTACTGGTCGTTGACGATGAAGAAGATATCCGCGAACTCCTCGATCTGACGCTGGCGCGCATGGGATTGTCGGCCGATTGCGCCGGCACCGTCGCCGAAGCCAAACGGTTCCTGGAGAAAGAGCAATACAGCCTGTGCCTGACCGATATGCGGCTTCCGGACGGAGAAGGATTGGAAATCGTACGCTTGATCGGATCGTTCTATGGCCAAACGCCCGTCGCCGTGATCACGGCCTTCGGCAGCGCCGATAATGCCGTCGCAGCGCTCAAGGCCGGTGCCTTCGACTACCTGGCCAAACCGGTCGCGCTCGACCAGTTGCGCAGCCTGATCAAATCGGCCATCAACATTCCCCAATCCGGCACCACCGCGGACATGCCCGCAGACAGCACGGCCGATGGCGCAGGGCAGCTCATCGGCAATTCCCCGGCCATCTCCGCGGTGCGCGAAATGATCGGGAAGCTCGCCCGCAGCCAGGCTCCCGTTTACATATCCGGCGAATCCGGAAGCGGCAAGGAACTCGCTGCGAGGCTGATCCACCATCAGAGCTCACGCCGGGACGCTCCGTTCGTTCCCGTGAATTGCGGAGCCATTCCGGAGAACCTGATGGAAAGCGAGTTCTTTGGCTACCGCAAGGGTGCGTTCACCGGTGCCGACAATGACCGGGACGGCTTTTTTCAAGCCGCCAGCGGCGGCACGCTGTTCCTCGACGAAGTCGCGGATCTCCCCCTCCCCATGCAGGTCAAACTGCTGCGTGCCATTCAGGAAAAGAAGGTGCGCAAGGTCGGCAGCGCGACCGAAGAAGCTGTCGATGTCCGGATCGTTTCCGCGACCCACCGGAAGCTCAAGGAGTGCGTCGAGGCCGGAACGTTCCGGCAAGACCTCTACTACCGTCTCAATGTCATCGAACTGAAGATGCCAGCGCTACGCGAGCGCCAGGAGGATGTACCTCAACTGGTTGACGCCCTGCTCTCGCGCATCTGCCCGGACAGCCGCCCCGCACTGACCGACGAGGCCATGCAGGCTTTGTGCGCATACGCTTACCCTGGCAACGTCCGCGAGCTCGAGAACATACTCGAACGGGCAACGGCTTTGTGTTTCGACTGCCAGGTCGGACTCGATGATCTGCAACTTGCCGCCGCAGCCGGGAATCAGGAAGGGAACGGCTTGACAGGCGAGACCTTGGACGACCATCTGAATCGCATCGAAAGACAGGCCATTCTCGAAGCGCTTGCCAAGACGGGTTTCAACAGGACGGCTGCCGCCCGATTGCTCGGGATAACCTTCCGTTCCTTGCGCTATCGCATCGAGCGGCTGGGTATCGAAGAGAACACGTAATGCTCCCCAACGCGACATTGACCGACGGATGGGTCGAAGGCGTCCGCCGCATCGCCTCTCCTAACTGCGACGATCGCCCTTCCGGAGAACCCGTTTCCCTTATCGTGATCCATGCCATCAGTCTGCCTCCCTCGCAATTTGGCGGCGACGACGTCATGCGCCTATTCACCAACACGCTCGACCCCGATGCCCATCCCTATTTTGCCGGCATCTGCGCACTGCGGGTTTCGGCGCACTTCCTGATCCGCCGAAGCGGCGAAATAATTCAATTCGTCCCGTGCACCCGGCGCGCATGGCACGCCGGAGTCTCGACGTGGAAGAACCGCGATCGCTGCAACGATTTCTCCATCGGCATAGAGCTCGAAGGTTGCGACGAACTGCCGTTCGAAGACACCCAATACGAACAGTTGCTGTGGCTGACAAGGCTGCTCTGCAAGCATTATCCGATAGAGGCTTTGGCCGGACACTCCGACATCGCACCGACACGCAAGACCGATCCCGGCCCCTGCTTCGCCTGGCAAAGGCTGATGGCTGACGGCACCCCCCCACACGCCGCGGCAAAATAGTCGCGTCCGTCTTAAATTCCATATCAATAATTTCTCCCAGCCGACGGCCACGGCACCTGGCTGGCCATTGCGCCAGAAAAGCACACGGTTCCAGATCATCGCGATCACCGAATCCAAAGCGTTGCCGAATTGCTACAGACGTTATGACAAAAAACATGGCCCACAAAAAACATCTTGCGTCAAGCAGTTCCGATTACTACAATTAGTCAAAATTGCGGGCGGCAACACAATATGTAGTAGTCCGCATGTTATGCACTGGCCGCGGCGCGTTTCGGCACCCCGATCCAGAGTCTGCATGACACTGACAGGTCAGTAATGATTGAGTGACGGATCTAGCCCGATTGCATAATCGCAGCGCTCACAAGATTCTGCCGAACGTATCGGCAGCCAACAGCTCCTTCAGCGAGCCAGGCACTATTATTCCCCCCCGCCGTTCGGCAACCAGGAATTCAACTTCTGCATTCAGGCGAATACCGCCATCCAAGGATTCAATCAGCGCCATCCCTAAGCGCCTGTTGAATGGTCCGGTTTTTTCGGATCGAGTTTTTGTAGTGTCCTGCAACCCGAAGTAGCTCGATGCATTCCTTGAACCCGTTAAGGAGGTTGACCATGGCAACAAGCACAAAGAAACCCGCGGCCGCTGCAAAGCCGGCCGCCAAGCCCGCCGCGAAGAAAGTCGCGGCGCCGAAGGCTGCTGCCGCCAAGCCCGCCGTGAAGAAAGCGGCGGCACCGAAGGCTGCAGCCGCCAAGCCCGCCGTGAAGAAAGCTGCGGCACCGAAGGCGGCAGCCGCCAAGCCGGCCGTGAAGAAAGCTGCGGCACCGAAGGGTGCCGCCGCCAAGCCGGCCG
>JARKPC010000146.1 GCA_029975435.1 Propionivibrio sp.
GGTGGCGCTGGGTTTTGGGCTGACGGCGGCGGCGCAGGCGCAGACGGTGTTCAAGATTGGCTGGACGAACACCATCGACTCGCACTATGGAGTGGGCGTGACCACGTTCGGTGACGAAATTGCCAAGCGCACCAACGGCCGGTACAAGCTGCAATACTTCCCGTCGGGGGCGTTGGGCGGCGAGCGTGAAATGCTCGAAGCCGTGCAACTCGGCACGCAAGACATGATCATCACCTCCACCGGCCCGGTCGGCAACTTCGTCCCCGAGACCCGCATCGTCGACATCCCCTACCTGTTCCGTGACTACGACCACGCGCGCAAGGTCCTCGACGGCCCGATCGGCCAGGACATCCTCACCAAGTTCCCGGCCAAGGGCCTGGTCGCCATCTCCTGGATGGAAAACGGCTTCCGCCACATCACCAACAGCAAGCGGCCGGTGAAGACCCCCGAAGACGTCAAGGGCCTGAAGATCCGCACCATGGAAAACAAGGTGCACATGGAAGCCTTCAAGGCCATGGGCGCGCTCCCGACGCCGATGAACATGAACGAAGTGTTCACCGCGTTGCAGACCGGCACCGTTGACGGCCAGGAAAACCCCATCCCGGTGATCCTCGCCAACAAGCTCTACACCGTGCAGAAATACGTCACCCTCGACTCGCACGTGTACTCCCCGGCGCTGCTCATCATCAACAAGGGCCTGTGGGACAAGCTCAGCGACGCCGACAAGGGCGCCTTCAAGGAAGCCGCCAAGATTGCGCTCGCGGCCAACCGCAAGAAGGTCAATGACGACGAAGCCAACGGCATCGACGTCATGAGAAAGGCCGGCACCGAAGTCATCACCTCGGTTGACAACGCCGCCTTCCAGAAAGCCGTGGCCTCCGCCTACGCCAGCTACAACAAGGAATTCGGCGAAGCCAACATCAAGAAGATCATGGACGTCAAGTAAGCGACCGGCGCTTCCTGAACCCACGCGTGCCGCCAGTGGCGGCACGCCTTCCTGATCACCCTCTGGACAAGACAAGGGAAGGCCCGAAGTACGGCCCTTCCGGCTGGAGTTCACCCATGAAAACCTGCTTTCTGGCCATCGAGCGGCGGCTGACCTCGATCATCATCGTGCTCGCCTGCATCCTGCTCGGCATCGCCTCCATCCTGGGCCTGTACCAGGTCCTCACCCGCTTCATCTTCGGACAACCCTCCACCTGGAGCGAAATCGGCATCCGCCTGGTTATCATCTGGATGGTCATGTTCGGCGTCGTTGTCGCCTTCCGCGAAGGCGCGCAAGTCTCGGTGGACCTCATGTACCGCCTGAGCGGCCGCTTCCAGCGCCCGCTGCACTTCCTGATCACCGTGATCTCGGTACTCTTTCTCGGCGTCATCATCTGGTACGGCATCGACATCGCCTGGCGCGTGCGCTTCCAGGAAATCGCCGGCCTCGAATTCCTGCCCATGAGCATCGGCTACGCCGCGCTGCCCACCGGCGGCACCTTCGCCATCCTCGGCGTGATCGCCAACTTCCTCGACCCGCGGCACAGCGAACTCGACACCCAGCAATAAGCCGGACGACGCCCCCCGACAACACCGACACCGACGCGCGTCCGCCCCCACGACTCAGGAGCCCCCATGTCCACCGCCATGTTCGTCTCAATGATCATCTTCTTCGCGTTCAGCATCCCGATCGCCGTGTCGATCGGCTTTGCCAGCGTGACGGGGATCCAGCTGTTCACCACCATCCCGATGCTCGTCGTGCCGAAGGAAATGTTCTCGGCCATCGACAAGTTCGCCCTCGGCGCCATTCCCTTCTTCATCCTCGCCGGCAACCTCATGGAAGTCGGCGGCATCTCCAACCGCCTGGTCAACTTCGCCAA
>JARKPC010000160.1 GCA_029975435.1 Propionivibrio sp.
GCAGGTTTTCTTCGGGTTCTTCCGGGAAGCGCTCTTCGGCGAGGAGTTCCGCCGTCTCACGGTGCTGCGGCAAGGTGCGCCACAGGTCATTGACCTGCGCCTGCATGTATTCCTCGCGTTCCTTGAGGCGCAGTTTTTCCTTCTCCAGCGATTGCTTCGGCGCGCGCTTGTAGCGGTCGACGCCAACGTTGAGCAGCGCATGGCAGGCGTCGAGCAGCCTTTCCACGGCGTCGACACCGTGCCGTTCTTCGCATTCGGCGATGTAGTGCCGGGCGAAAACCAGGTAGTCGATGATCGCGTCGGCGCTCGTCCATTGCTTGAACAGGTGGTTGCCCTTGAAGAACGAATTGTGCCCGTAGGCCGCGTGGGCAATGACCAGCGCCTGCATGGGCAGCGTGTTTTCGTCCATCAGGTAGGCGATGCAAGGATCGGAATTGATCACGATCTCGTAGGCCAGGCCCATCTGCCCACGCTTGTAGCGGTTGGCGGTGGCCAGGAAATGCTTGCCGAACGACCAGTGGTGGTAATAGACCGGCATGCCGATCGACGCGTAGGCATCCATCATCTGCTCGGCGCTGATGATTTCCAGCACGTGCGGGTAGCAGTCGAGCCCATAGTCGCGGGCCACGCGGCCGATCGCCTCGTCGTAGGCGTCGATGGCCGCAAAGGTCCATTCCGAACCGGTTGGCAGGGATGGCGTCGAGGTTTCCTTTTTCCGGGTCATGCGGCCACCGTGTCCTTGCGCCTGAACAATTCACGGAAAACGGGATAGATGTCGCTCACGTCGGCGATGCGCTGCATGGCGAAATGGCCGGGATGCGTTCCCTGCAGCTTTTCATACTCCTGCCACAGGTTTTGCGGCGGGCCGTCGGTGATCTCGATGTAGGCGAAGTACTGGCACGCCGCCAGCAGGGAAGTCTCGAGGATTTCCCGGCAGATCGGCGAATCGTTGTGCCAGTTGTCGCCGTCCGACGCCTGCGCGCCGTAGATGTTCCAGGCACCCGTGGAGTAGCGAGTTCTAACGATGTCGCGCATCAGCGTCAGCGC
Source organism: Propionivibrio sp. (assembly GCA_029975435.1). Lineage (GTDB taxonomy): Bacteria > Pseudomonadota > Gammaproteobacteria > Burkholderiales > Rhodocyclaceae > Propionivibrio. The sequence goes on from JARKPC010000160.1 coordinate 1,048, forward strand.
GCTGGACACCACGGTGCCGCCGGTCTCCCGGGAAGTGAAGAAATCATCCTCCTCGACCTCGGTGGCGACCGTGTGGTGGCGGATGAAGACCACGTCGATGTGCTCATAGTTGCGGGTCAGGAACAGGTAGAGCAGCATGAAGAATCGTTTGGCGACGTTCTTGCGGCCCTCGTCCATCGAGCCGGAAACGTCGAGCAGGCAGAACATCACCGCCTGGGTCGTTGGCTGCGGAATGCGTACGCGATTGCTGTAGCGCAGGTCGAACGGGTCGATGAACGGCAGATTTTCGATACGCGCCAGGAGGCGGGCGATTTCGCGGCGCAGGCGCTCGATTTCCGCGTCGTCTCCGGGTTGCCGGTTCTCGAGCAGTGCTTCGAGTTCGGTTTCGAGCGCGCGCAGGCGCTTGTGGTAGGGGCCGCCGATGGCGATCCGGCGCCCTGCCGCCCCGCGCATCGTGCGCGGCAGGTTGATGTTGGTCGGCACGCCCGAACTCGAGTAACCGGCCCGCACGCTGCGGTATTGCTCGATGCGCGCCAGTTGCTTCTTGACCAGGTTGGGCAGGGCCAGTTCGTCGAAAAAGATGTCCAGGAACTCCTCGCGCGACAGGTTGAAAACGAAGTCGTCGAGTCCCTCGCCATCCTGGCTGGCCTGCCCGCGTCCCTGGCCGCCTCCGCCGCCCTCCGGGCGATCGACTTCTTCGCCGCCGCTGAAGCGGTCATTGCCCGGATGCACCGTTTCGCGCCGTCCTCCCTGGCCGTAGACGAATTGCGGCTCGGCAATATCGCCGCCGGGAATGCTGATCTTTTCCCCGTTTTCCAGGTCGCGCACCTTGCGGCGATTGATCGACTCGGCCACCGCCTTGCGGATTTGCCCCTTGAAACGGCGCAGGAACCGGCTGCGGTTGACCGAGCTTTTGTTCCTGCTGTCGAACCGGCGATCAACGATGCGCACGGTCATGAAGTTCCCCCTCGTGCATTGGCTCCCCGCGCAATTGCCTTGCTCAAGGAGTTATTCCACAGGACTACGACGATTTGCGTACGCGCAAGTACCACTCGCACAGCAGCCTCACCTGCTTCTCGGTGTAGCCCTTGGCGGTCATGCGCTCGACGAAATCCTTGTGCTTCTTCTGCTCCTCGCTGCTGGACTTGGTGTTGAACGAAATGACCGGCAGCAGTTCCTCGGTGTTGGAGAACATCTTCTTTTCGATTACCGCACGCAGTTTCTCGTACGAGGTCCACAAGGGGTTCTTGCCGCCGTTCTTGGCGCGGGCGCGCAGCACGAAGTTGACCACCTCGTTGCGGAAGTCCTTCGGATTGGAGATGCCTGCCGGCTTTTCGATCTTCTCCAGTTCCTCGTTGAGCGCCATGCGGTCGAGCATTTCGCCGGTGTTCGGATCGCGGAATTCCTGATCCTGGATCCAGAAGTCGGCGTACAGCACATAACGGTCGAAGATGTTCTGCCCGTACTCGGAGTAGCTTTCCAGATAGGCCGTCTGGATCTCCTTGCCGATGAATTCGGCGTAGCGCGGCGAGAGGAATTCCTTGATGTAGCGCAGGTATTGTTCCTCGGTCTCGGGCGGGAACTGTTCCTGTTCGATCTGCTGCTCGAGCACGTACATCAGGTGCACCGGATTGGCGGCCACCTCGCGGTGGTCGAAATTGAACACGCGTGAGAGGATCTTGAAGGCGAAACGGGTTGACAGCCCGGTCATGCCCTCATCGACCCCCGCGAAATCGCGGTATTCCTGATAGCTCTTCGCCTTCGGGTCGGTATCCTTGAGAATTTCGCCGTCGTAGACGCGCATTTTCGAAAAGATGCTCGAATTTTCTGGCTCCTTCAGGCGCGACAGCACGGTGAACTGGGCCAGCATGCGCAGCGTGTCGGGCGCGCAAGGCGCCTCGCTGAGCGAGGAGTTGACCAGCAGTTTCTCGTAGATGTGGATCTCGTCGGTGACGCGCAGCGAGTAGGGCACTTTGACGATGTAGATGCGGTCGAGAAATGCCTCGTTATTGCGATTGTTCTTGAACGCCAGCCATTCGGCCTCGTTCGAGTGGGCCAGGATGATGCCGTCGAACGGGATCGCGCCGAAGCCTTCAGTGCCCTTGTAGTTGCCTTCCTGGGTAGCGGTCAGCAACGGGTGCAGGACCTTGATCGGCGCCTTGAACATCTCGACGAATTCCAGCACGCCGCGGTTGGCCAGGCACAGCCCACCCGAATACGAATAGGCATCGGGATCGTTCTGAGAGTAGGTTTCCAGCTTGCGGATATCGATCTTGCCGACCAGCGACGAAATGTCCTGGTTGTTCTCGTCGCCCGGTTCGGTTTTCGATACTGCGATCTGCGAGAGTACCGACGGACGCAGCTTGACCACCCGGAATTGCGTGATGTCGCCTCCGTAATCGTGCAGGCGCTTGACGGCCCACGGGCTCATGATCGTATCCACGTAGCGCCGCGGAATTCCGTAATCCTCTTCCAGCAACTGGCCGTCCTCGACCGGGTTGAATAGCCCGAGCGGCGATTCATGCACCGGCGAGCCCTTCAGCGCGTAGAACGGAACTTTCTCGATCAGGTGCTTGAGCGTTTCGGCCAGCGTCGATTTGCCGCCGCCGACGGGTCCGAGCAGGTAGAGGATCTGCTTCTTTTCCTCCAGTCCCTGCGCGGCATGGCGGAAATAGGAAACAATGTGCTCGATGACCTCTTCCATGCCGTACAGGTCGCGGAAAGCCGGGTAACGGCGCAGCATCTTGTTGGCGAAAATGCGCGACAGGCGCGGGTCTGAACGGGTGTCCACCATCTCGGGTTCGCCGATCGCCTGCAACATTCTTTCGGCGACGCTGGCGTAAGCCGACGGATCACGCTTGCACAGGTCCAGATACTCCTGGACCGACATTTCCTCTTCCTGCGCCGCCTCGAAACGGCTTTGGTAGCGGGCGAAGATAGACATGGCCTTCCTCCTTCAAAGAACGGGCTCGATTCAACTTTTAGAACACCGATTTCTCAAAAAGGTTTAGCGAATCGCTTATTTCTTTATAGACGATCCCGCATCGGAGTCAGGTCCGATCACTTATGCCGGTTGATTTCCACGGTGACGTGCGCCAATTCTTCGTGAATACTCAAGCGCTTGCGGATTTCCTCGGGTTGGACGGTTTCTTCGGCATTGAGCGAAATTATGCATGCGTATTTTCCCTTGCCGACGCGCCAGATGTGCAGGTCGGTGATCTCCGCTGCCTCGGGAATCTCCGCGATGACCTCGCGTACTTCCGCCACCACTGGAGCGTCCATCTCCGCATCGAGCAGCACCCGCCCGGTGTCGCGCAACAGGCCGTAGGCCCAGATCGTCACCAGTGCCGCGCCGACGATGCCCATCACCGGGTCGAGCCAGGCGAAGTTCCAGAACTTGCCGCCGGTAAGGGCAATGATGGCCAGCGCCGAGGTCGCCGCATCGGCGATCACGTGCATGTAGGCCGAACGCTGGTTGAGATCATGGTGGTGTTCATGTTCGCCGTGTGCGTGAGGGTGGTGGTGCGTATCGCGAAGGAGCCAGGCGCACGCCAGATTGACCCCCAGGCCGACGAATGCCAGGACGATGGCTTCGTCGTAGTGGATCTCCGACGGGAAAACCAAGCGCTCGACGGACTGGAACAGCATGAGGCCGGCGACACCGACGAGGCACACTGCGCTGGTGTAGCCGCCCAGGATCTCTATCTTCCAGGTGCCAAAGGCAAAGCGCCCGTCGCGCGAAAAACGGCGTGCCGCCGCATAGGCGAGGGCAGAGAGACCGAGCGCCAGAGCGTGCGAACTCATGTGCCAGCCGTCGGCCAGCAAGGCCATCGAGTTGAACATCCAGCCCCCGGCAATCTCGGCGACCATGGTCATGGCGGTCAGGACGATCGCCCAGCGTGTGTTCCGTTCGGCGAGCGGGTTGCCGGCGTCGAACACCTCCGTATGGCAAAGTTTTCCGGCGGAATGGGTGGCTTCCATGCTGATCGATTCTGTTGAGTGTTTGCTATATACTATACCCCAGTATATATTTTTTCAATGAGAGCGGTTCGCAAATAACTGGAGCAGTCGATGCCACATACCGTCAAGGGAAAGAGACAATTGCTCGTGCGTGTGCGCCGCATCAAAGGGCAGGCGGAGGCGCTCGAAAAGAGCCTGGACCAGGGGAGCGAATGCTCGGCAGTGCTGCAGCAGATCGCGGCGATTCGCGGCGCGGTTAACGGCCTGATGCTCGAAGTGCTGGAAGGCCACCTGCGCGACCATCTCGGGACCCACGTGATTCCGGAAGAGCAGCGCCGGGAGGATCTGGAGCAGGTGGTGTCGGTACTGAGGAGCTATCTGAAGTAGGTTTTGCCCGGGAAAAGAAAACTTACAATTCAGTGACGGTCTCTTAAGTCAGCTTTAAGTCACGCGGGGGCATTCTCCTGATCACCAACGAGCGTTCTGCTCGTGCAACGATCACGAAAGGAGAACACCATGAACGTGAAACAACTCAAACTCTCGGTTGCCGCACTTGCCGTTGCCGGACTCCTGGGGGCGGGCTATACGCTCGGGGCGCGGGACGTATTCCCGGCATTCGGCCATGCGCATGCCGCGGTTCTGGCGACGACGGCGGACGCTGTTCCGACGCTGTCCGCACCCGCCGCGCTGCCGGATATGGCCGCTATCGTGACGCGCAACGGCCCGGCCGTCGTCAATATCAGCGTATCGGGAACGCGCAAGGTCAGCGCCGGAATTCCCGACATGCAACTCAGTCCCAATGACCCGTTCTACGAGTTCTTCCGTCATTTCGGCCCGCCTCGGCAACAGGGGGATACACCCACCCATGGTCTGGGATCGGGGTTCATCGTGAGTGCGGATGGGACCATCCTGACCAACGCGCACGTCGTCGACGGCGCCGACGAAGTTACGGTGAAGCTGACGGACAAGCGCGAATTCAAGGCCAAGGTGCTGGGTATGGACAAGGCGAGCGATGTCGCCGTATTGAAGATCGATGCGAAAAACCTCCCCGTGGTGACCAGTGGCAACGCGGGCAATGTGCGCGTCGGCGAATGGGTTCTGGCGATCGGTTCGCCCTACGGCTTCGAGAACAGCGCGACGGCGGGCATTGTTTCTGCCAAGTCGCGTTCCCTGCCGGACGGAGGCTATGTGCCCTTCATTCAGACCGACGTGGCCGTGAATCCCGGCAATTCGGGCGGGCCGCTGTTCAACATGGCCGGCGAGGTGATCGGCGTCAACTCGCAGATCTACTCGCGTAGCGGCGGTTATCAGGGGCTGTCTTTCGCCATTCCGATCGACGTGGCGATGAGCGTCGAGAAGCAGATCGTGGACCATGGCAAAGTGCAACACGGACGACTCGGCGTCATGATCCAGGAGGTCAACCAGCCGCTGGCGGATTCTTTCGGCCTCAAGAAGCCGATGGGTGCGCTGGTGGGCCAGGTCGAAAAGGATGGTCCGGCAGCGAAAGCCGGCATGGAGTCCGGTGACATCATCCTGAGCATCAACGGGCACGAGATCGAATCGTCCGGCGAATTGCGGGTTATCGTGGCGAACGTTCGGCCTGGAGAGACCGCAAAACTGCAAGTCTGGCGCAAGGGAAGCACGAAGAACGTCGAGGTGAAGGTTGGCGCGCTCGACGAACAGATGCAGGCCAGCAACGCCGGCAGCGATACCGACAAGGGGCGGCTGGGCGTGAGTGTCCGGCCGTTGACGCCGGAAGAGCAGAACCAGGCCGGTGTCAAAGGCGGCCTGCTCGTCGAGGAAGCGTCCGGCGCGGCGGCACGGGCAGGAATTCAGCCGGGGGATATCGTACTCTCGATAAACGGCGAGCCGATTACCCAAGCTGAACAGTTGCGGGCCATGGTCGCCAAGGCGGGAAAGCGGGTCGCGGTCTTGATCGAACGGGACAATGCGCGCATCTTCGTACCGGTTGATCTTGGTTGATGCGTTCCGCTTGTGTTTCGGCCCGGGCAGTTGCGCCAGCATGCTGCCCGGGTCGCCGTGCTCACGTGGGGTACAGGGTGTTAAAAAGGTATCCGAAGTCCTGATAAAAAGGAGTCAAGGTGGATTGGGGACACGAATTGATGGCCAGCCTGGTCTGGCTCGGCAAGGCGTTTGCCGTCAGTCTGGCGGGCATGGCCGGCGTGGCGGCGCTGCTCGGCCGGTATACCGTGTGGGGGCGCCAGTTCGTGCGCATCTCCGCTGCCTATTTCAATCCCCGCGCCAGTCTGGTGCCGCTTGTCTGGCTGGCGGCCATCGTGTTCATGACGCTTTTCTCGGTACGCATGAACATACTGTTTTCGTTCTGGTACAACGGCTTCTACAGCGCCATGCAGAACCTCGATGCCAGTGCGTTTTGGCGCATGCTGGGCCTCTTCGGCATCCTGGCCGCCGTGCATGTGGCGCGGGCGCTGCTCAACTATTTCCTGGAACAGTCGTTCCAGATTCGCTGGCGCACCTGGCTGACCCATGTGCTGATCGAACGCTGGCTGTCCCGGCAAGCGTATTACCGCAGCCAGTTTGTCCCGGCCAGCGCCGATAACCCGGACCAGCGCATCCAGCAGGACGTCGAGAGCTTTGTGTCCAGCACGCTCACGCTGTCAATGGGCCTGCTCGACGCTGTCGTTTCGCTCTTTTCCTTCACCCTCATTTTGTGGAACCTCTCCGGCGTACTGGAAGTCTTTGGCTGGGAGATTCCGCGCGCGATGGTTTTCGCGGTGTATCTGTACGTGATCGTGGCGACCGTCTTCGCCATCAAGATCGGACGCCCGCTGATCCAACTCAACTTTCTCAACGAGAAACTAGGGGCCAATTTCCGCTACGCGCTCATGCGCCTGCGCGAATACGGCGAGAGCATTGCCTTCTATCGTGGCGAAAAGGTCGAGCGGGTCGCCCTGATGCGGCGTTTCCGCGATGTGATCGCCAACCTGTGGGCGATCATCTTCCGCTCGGTAAAGTTCCAGGGTTTCAATCTTGCCGTCAGCCAGGCGGCCGTCGTCTTTCCGTTTATCGTCCAGGCGCCGCGCCTGCTCAGCAAGCAGATTACCCTCGGCGACGTGATGCAGACGGCCGAATCGTTCAGCCAGGTGCAGAACGCCTTGTCATTCATCCGTAACTCTTACGACAACTTCGCCGGCTATCGCGCCATCATCAACCGGCTGGCCGGGTTCCTCGAATCGATGGATGCGGCGAGGAAACTGCCGAGCGCACGTGTCGAGGCGGACGACGGCGTTTTCGCCGTCGAGTCGCTGACCGTGCGCACGCCGGCCGGCGAGCTGCTGGTGGACGACCTGACGCTGACTGTCACCGGTCAGACGTCGATCCTGATCCGCGGCAAATCCGGTATCGGCAAGACCACCCTGCTGCGTGCGCTGGCCGGACTTTGGCCGCATGCGGACGGCCGCGTCCGCCGTCCGGTGGGAAAGCTGGCGCTGTTCTTGCCGCAAAAGCCCTATCTCCCGCTCGGCACCTTGCGTGCCGCGCTCTACTATCCGGCGCCGGCGCGCGATGACGCGCAAGCCGCCGAAGTCCTGCGGCGCTGCCACCTCGGCCATCTGGTCACTGCGCTCGACGACGTGGATGACTGGTCGCGTCGACTGTCGCTCGGCGAGCAGCAGCGCCTGGCGATCGGACGCGTCTTGCTCAACCGCCCGCGCATCGTCTTCCTCGACGAAGCCAGCTCGGCCATGGATGAAGGGCTCGAACACGCGATGTACCAGCTCATGCGCGAATCGTTGCCGGATACGATCACGGTCAGCGTGGGTCACCGCAGCACGCTGATCGATTTTCATGCGCGGGAACTCGAACTGCTCGGCAGCGGGCGCTGGCACTTGCGCGAACTCGGGACGGCCGTTACCGTCTGAACCTGGACCGTTCCCGAATATCCTCATCTATCCCCGAACCGGAGCTCCGTCGATGTTTTCGCTTCCCCCCGTAACGCAAGCGCTGATCGTGGCCAACATCGCCGTGTTCGTCTTCGATTCGCTGACCGGCCGTTCGATCAGCCAGTTCCTGGCGTTATGGCCGCTCGGACCGCACTTCATGCCCTGGCAGATCATCACCTACGCCTTCCTGCACGGCGGGCTGACGCACCTGCTGTTCAACATGTACGGGCTGTTCATGTTCGGCGGCGATGTCGAGCGCGTGTGGGGCGCGCGCCGTTACCTGACCTACTATCTCGTCTGCGCCATCTCGGCGGCGATTTTGCAGCTCGTGGTCTCGACACTGTCCGGCGCCTATTACCCCACCGTGGGGGCATCCGGCGCGCTGTTCGGCCTGCTGCTCGCTTTCGCGCGCTGCTTCCCGTATCGCACCGTGATGCTGCTGTTTCCCCCCATCCCGATGCGCGCGCCGGTATTCGTCATGGTCTATGGCCTGCTCGAACTGTACCTCGGTGTCACCGGCACGCAGTCCGGTGTTGCCCATTTCGCTCACCTTGGAGGGCTCGTCGGCGGCTTCCTGTTCCTGCGCTTCAACCGGCGCTGGCGCTAGCCGCCGCGGCGGCAACTGCGCCAAGAATCGGCGATTCCGTGCGGGCGGGTCAGGTCGAGAGCTTGCGGCCGAGCTGGTTTTCCACCGAAGCGATCTTCGACTTCATCCGGCTTTCCACACCGGCGCGGTAATCGACCTTGATCTGCGTGTTGATGCGCGGGCAATCGGGCTGGAGCGCCTCGAAACAGCGCGTCACCACGCCCATCACCTCGTTCCACTCGCCCTCGATGATCGTGCTCATCGGCGTCAACTGGTACGTCAGGCCGCTTTTGTCGATGATGTCGAGAATGCGGGCGACGTAGCGGCTCTTGCTCTCGCCTTCGGACGTGGGGAACATCGTGAATTCGAGCATTACCATGATGGAACTCCCAGCGGATTGCGGTGTTTGAGGCAGGAGGCTTGGATTTTCTCACGGACGGCGGCTTCCCCCGCCGCCGTGAGTCCCGCGGTATCGGTAAGCCAGTGGCACAGCCTCATGCTGCCACCTCGTCGACCAACGCGCTGGCGAGGCGCGCTTGCAGGGCGCGGGCGTCGGTGAGGCGGGCGCGCAGCGTGCGGGTGAGGGCGAGCAGTTCGTCGAGCTTGGCGACGATGCGGTTCATTTCGGTGAGTGGAGGAATTGGAATCAAAATTGACTGGAGAATTTCCAGGTTAATGTTCTTCTGAGCTGTCGAGGGCGCGAATTCCAGTAAATGCTCACGCGCTGTTTCTACGAAAGTCAGGAAATACCGGGCGTCGCCGATGATTGGAGAAGGAACGAAACCGACAACGCTATCCGGGAAACAAGCATCAAAGCCGAGAATTGCTGATTCAGCGATATTCGCTGCAATCGTTATGCACAAGGTTCCGGCAGGCCACAGCTTGCTTTGGGCAAGACCTACTTCGCTGTACCTTGAGTGGTATTCACGGACGGTCCGGTTAGCACGCGACACTTCGCCGGTTTGCACAAGCGGGTAGATTCCCGGATTGAACAAGGCTGGGTCGTTTCTCGGACGATGTTTGGATTTTCCGCGACCAAACTCACCCAATTCAGGAAATCTTCCCCACGCCCACCCCTCCGGCAATTCAAACGGCTTTTCGTCGTCGGCAATCGGTGGCAGGGGTTTGTCGCGCTTGATCTGGCCGGCGGCGATAAGGCGGTCTTTTTCGGCGCGGATTTTCTTGAGTAGTTCGCTGGCTGGTTCGTCGGCGGGGTTCTGGGGGAGGAGTTTGCCGCGCACGGCGAGTTGCAGGAGCGTGGCGTCGAGGGCGTCGATGCTCGCAGGGGTGGCGAACAGGGTGTCGAAGTGGTCGGCCAGCGCCTGCCAGTTACGGGCGAATTCGGCGGCGTCGCCGCTCTCGGCCAGTTGGTCGAGCGCCGCCTGCGTCCAGTGCGCCTGCACCCGCGCCGTCTCGCCCTGCAGCGCCTCCAGCCGGTCGCACAAGGCCATCAGCGCCTCGACCTTGGCGACGATGCGGGATTGTTCGGGTAGTGGGGGGAGTGGGATGACCAGTTCAGAAAGCGATGTTCCATTTACGTTCGGCTGGCCGGTACCCATGGACTTCGCGAGCAATTGTGACCAATAAATGTTTGATGAGGCAAATGTCTTCAGGAATGGAGGAGTTACCCCTGCTAGTGGTGAAATACGAATTAAATATGATGCAAAAACAGAATCGACAGGGGCTGACTCGACCAGAAATGATTTGCCTATCGTTCCTCCTGTGCGTGCGATCAGTAGATCACCAGCTTCAAGGAGATAACCGGACAAATCGTCGTCGTTGACTTGTACGCCTGGCACTGATGTCCAATCGACTTTGTCGTTCTGGATGTCGGTGATACGGAGCAGTTTTGGGGTCGGTATGGTGTGATCTGCGGAAGCTGTATATCCGTACTGAACACGAGACGAAATCTGACCTAGGCGTGACCACTCCCAGCTGTCAGGTAATTCGAATGGCTTCTCCTCCTCGCCAATCGTCGGTAGCACTTTTTCCCGCTTGATCTTCCCTTCAGCCACCCGCCGTTCCTTCTCGGCACGAATGCGCTTCAGTAGTTCGCTGGCAGGTTCGTCGGCCGGGTCTTGCGGCACGAGTTGGCCGCGCACGGCGAGGCTGAGGATGAGTTCGCGCAGCTTGGCGACGCCGCCTTCGCTGGCGGCGAGCAGCGCGAAGCTCTCCAGCAGGTTGGCGCTCATCGGCCGCCCCCGAGGGCGGCGGCGAGGATGGCCTTGAGTTCGTCGCGCGTGGCTTGAATCTGGCCTTGCAGCGCGTCGTAGTGCGCTTTCAGTTCGGCCGGGTCGTGGCTGTCTTCCTCTGGGTGATGCGGGTTCTTGATGTCGAGGTTGTAGTTGCGGGCCTTGATTTCGTCGAGGCTCGCCTTCCAGGCGAATTCGTTTTCCTCGCGGCTGGCGAAATTGTCGTCGGCGTTGCCCCACCAGGCCTTTTCGGCGGCGAATTCTTCGATGCGGATCGGCTTGGTCTTGGAGTAGCTCTTGTAGCCCGCTGGGTAGGGGTGTTCGTAGTACCAGACTTCCTTGGTCGGCGTGCCCTTGGTGAAGAAGAGCAGGTTGGTCTTGATGCCGGTGTAGGGGGCGAAGACGCCGTTGGGCAGGCGGACGATGGTGTGCAGGTTGCATTCGCCGAGCAGGCGTTCCTTGATGCGCGTCTTGACGCCTTCGCCGAACAGTGTGCCGTCGGGCAGGACAACGGCGGCGCGGCCGCCGTCTTTCAGGAGATGCATGATCAGCACGAGGAAGAGGTCGGCGGTTTCCTTGGTGCGCAGGTCGGACGGGAAGTTGGCTTCGATGCCCGGCTCCTCGGTGCCGCCGAAGGGCGGGTTGGTGAGGATGACGTCGACGCGTTCCTTGGGCCGGTAGTCGCGCAGCGGGCGGGCGAGGGTGTTGTCGTGGCGGATCTGGCTGGGCACTTCGATGCCGTGCAGCAGCATGTTGGTGACGCACAGGAGGTGCGGGAGCTGCTTTTTTTCAACGCCGTGGATGGCTTGCTGCCAGGTCTGGCGGTCGTTGATGGTCTTGATCTGGCCGCGCAGGTGTTCGAGCGCGCAGGCGAGGAAGCCGCCGGTGCCGCAGGCGGGGTCGAGAATTTTTTCGCCGAGGCGCGGGTCGAGCTGGTCGACCATGAACTGGGTGACGGCGCGCGGGGTGTAGAACTCGCCGGCGTTGCCCGCGCTCTGCAAGTCCTTGAGGATTTTTTCGTAGAGGTCGTTGAACAGGTGGCGTTCCTGCTGGTTGTTGAAGTCGATCTCGTTGATCTTGTTGATGACCTGGCGCAGGAGCTGGCCGGACTTCATGTAGTTGAAGGCGTCCTCGAACACGGCCTGCACGACGGCGGCGCGCGGGTCGCGGGCGATGTCGGCGTTGAGGCCCTTGAGCGCGGGGAAGAGGCGGTTGTTGACGAGGTCGAGCAGCGCGTCGCCGGTCAACCCTTCGGCATCCGCCGCCCAATTGCGCCAGCGCAGGTCGTCTGGGATCGGCGAGGCGTAGCCGTCGCGCAGGATTTCGAGTTCGGATTCCTGGTCGTCGAAAATCTTGAGGAAGAGCAGCCAGCTGAGTTGCGACAAGCGTTGTGCGTCGCCGTCGACGCCGGCGTCCTGGCGCATGATGTCCTGGATGGATTTGATGAGGGTGGTGCTGAGGGACATGGGTTCTTTCGGTTTCTTGTACTTGGGCCGTCACCCCGGCGCAGGCCGGGGTCCAGTACGGCGGGTGTTCTGGATTCCGGCCTGCGCCGGAATGACGGAGGTTAGTTGGCGTTAGTGGTCGGTTTCATTGGTAAAGCGAGCGTTCGAGGTCGCGAATGGCGGCGAGGTACTGCGGCTTGCCGCCGAATTCCTTGATGATCTGCGGCACCGAGCCGAGGGTGTCGAAGGGTTTGAGTTTGAGCACGTCGAGCGATTCGATCTCGCCGATGCCGGCGTCGGCGTATTTGTCGAGCAGCAATTCGAGTACCTTGCGCGCGGTGCCGCCGTAGCGGGTGAAGTAGTCGCGCTTCTTGACCTGTTCGGCGCGTTCACGGCGGGTGAGCGGCTTCTGGCCCCAGGCGACGTGGCAGATGAGGTCGAAGGGGTCGAGCGCCGCGCTGCGGCTGCCGATTTCCTTGGCCAGTTCGTCGAAGAAGACGCCTTGCGCTTCGAGTTCGGCGACGATCGCGGCTTTCTTGTCGGCGTCGTTCCAGGTGTGCAGGAAATCGTCGAGCGAGCGGAAGCGCTTGCCGATCTGGATGCGCGTGTAGTCCTTGAGCGATTCGGTGATCAGCTTGCCGTTGGCGCCGTAGTACTGGACGCGCTCGTTGACCACGTAGACCGGCACATCGTCGATGACGTACTTGATGCGCGGCACGGGGTCGGGTGACGGCCCTGGCGGTGTGTCGGGCGGTGGCACGACATCCGGCGGCAGGACGGGGTCGGTCGGCGTCGGGGTGTAAATGACGACCGGCTCGCCGTCGAAATCGGGGTCGGCGAAGAGTTCGGTGGCTTTCTTGAAATCGAGGATGGTGAACCAGAGCTTGCCGTAGTCCTCGTCGATGCGCGTGCCGCGGCCGATGATCTGCTTGAACTCGGTCATGCTGTTGATGGTGCGGTCGAGGACGACGAGCTTGCAGGTCTTGGCGTCGACACCGGTGGTCATCAGGCGGCTGGTGGTGGCGATGACCGGGTGGGTCTTCTCGGGGTCGATGAAGTTGTCGAGTTCGAGCTTGCCTTCGAGGTTGTCGCCGGTGATCTGCATCACGTATTTGGGGTTCTTGGCGGCGAGGTCGGCATTTTCGTTGATCAGCGCTTGCCGCATGCGGGCGGCGTGGTCGATGTCCTCGCAGAAGACGATGGTTTTGGCAAAGCGGTCGGTGGTCTGGAGGAATTCGCTGATGCGTCGGGCGACAGCGAGGTCGCGCTGGGTGAGGACGAGCGACTTGTTCATGTCGCTCTGGTTGTAGATGCGGTCCTCGACGAGTTGGCCCTGGGCATCGACCTTGCCGGCGGACGGGCGCCAGCCGAAATCCTTGTCAAGGTCGATGCGGATGACCTTGTATGGGGCGAGAAAGCCGTCCTCGATGCCCTGCTTGAGCGAATAGGTATAGACCGGTTCGCCGAAGTAGCTGATGTTGGAGATGTCGGCGGTTTCCTTGGGCGTGGCGGTGAGGCCGAGGTGGATGGCGCCGGAGAAGTAGTCGAGGATGGCGCGCCAGGCGGAATCCTCGGCGGCGCTGCCGCGATGGCATTCGTCGATGACGACGAGGTCGAAGAAATCGGGGCTGAACTGCTTGTAGATGTTCTTTTCCTCTTCGGTGCCGGTGACGGCCTGGTAGAGCGAGAGGTAGATTTCGTAGGCCTTGTCGACGCTGCGGTTCTCGATCTTGGTCATCGCCCCCGCGAAGGGCTTGAAGTCGTTGCTCTTGGTCTGGTCGACGAGGATGTTGCGGTCGGCGAGGAAGAGGATGCGGCTGTTGGGGTGCGCTTTCCAGAAGCGCCAGATGATCTGGAAGGCGGTGTAGGTCTTGCCGGTGCCGGTGGCCATGACCAGCAGCACACGATCCTGCCCCTTGGCGATGGCTTCGATGGCGCGGTTGACGGCGGTGGTCTGGTAGTAGCGCGGGGTCTTGCCGGTGGCGTGGTAGTCCTGCTCGAACACCGGCTGAGCGTCGGGTGTGATGCCTTTCCAGGCGAGATAGCGCCGCCAGAGTTCGGCGGGCGAGGGAAATTCGTCGAGGCCGATTTCGCGCTCCAGCACGCCGTCGGTCAGCGTCTTATCGTGGAAGACGAAGCCGCTGCCGTTGCTGGAAAAGGCGAACGGCACGTCGAGCATGGCGGCGTAGTCGAGCGCCTGCTGGATGCCGTCGCGCAGGGTGTGCTTGTTGTCCTTGGCTTCGATGACGGCGAGCGGGATGCCGGGCTTGTGGGAGAGCACGTAATCGGCGCGGCGGATGGTGGTCTTGTCGCGTGCCGCCCGGTTGCCGCGCACGACGACGCGTCCGGCGGTGAGGCCGACTTCCTCGCGCATCTGCGTGTGGGTATTCCAGCCGGCGGCGGCGATGGCCGGGGTGATGAACTTGGTGCAGATGTCGCGTTCGCTGAGGGCGGCTTTGTCGGCGGGGTCCATGCGGGCGTTTCTTTGCTGGAGGTGATAGGTCGGGATTGTAAGGCGATCTATTGGCAGCACTCAGTCATGTGTCGACCAATCCGGCTAGACCGCGCAGTGTTTCGGTCAGGTCGGGCAGGCGTTCCTGGCTGGCTGTGTCGCCTGGCAGATGCCCGGCCAGCGCTTCTACAAAGGCAGGGGTGGCGAGCAGCGTGCGGAAGCGCCCGCCGAGGTAACCCCGAAGCTGTGGATCGCTGGAGAGGCATTCGTCCAGCAACGTGGCGCGGCCGTCAATGACGGCCAGGAGGTCGCCCAGATCATGGCTGAACAAATAGTCGCCGTTGCCTCGCCCGTCGAAGGCTTCGAGCTTGGTCGCCAGGAATGTCGGCGCGGGGATCAGGCGGATCAGTCGGCCGCTGGGCAGTGCGACTGACTCGGCGGTCTCCAGAGCCAGCGGATACCAGCGATTGGCGAAACCGAGAATTTCCTCTATCGGTGGCATGACATCGACCACGACGTTTCCGACTCGCCAGCGGCAGATCGGTGCATCGGGTCGCATGTCCTGCACGAAACCGCGGACGCGCAAGGCTGTTTCGATACGATGGTATTCCCCGAGCGCAACTGCACGGCAAACGAGGTCGACATCCTCGGTCGGGCGGATGGCTGGCATCGCTGGATCGGTAATCAGCAATCCCGCGACCGCGCCGCCGACAAACACCATCTCCTCGCGCAAGTTATCGCCCAATCGCTCGGCGACGATTTCCAGCAGGGCAACATTGGGATCGTTGGCGTTCATGGTTGCAGGCGCTTTTCCAGCAACTCGATTGCGAGGGCACGTTCTCGGGCGCTGCCGCCGCGCACGGCATCGAACAGCGTCAGCAATTCGTACAGCGCCGGGTTGCGCCCGGCAGCATCGGGCACGCTCGGGTAGAGCGGTTGGAAAGCGATGCCGCGAACGGTTCCATTCTTGTGTGGCCATACCGGCACGGGATCGGTGCCCGGCATGATCGTTTCCTTAAGCGGTGGCGCCGCATATCCCGTGGGCACGCCGCGCGTGAGGCTGCCTCTGGTGGCGGGGAAGCAATAGCGTGCGCCGTGCTCAACGAATGAACGGAGCGCGGCGAACACCACGCCGGGTTTTCCGTTTGTGTCCTTGTGTGCCAGTTGTGCCGTTATCGCGCGCTCCACCGCCCCGTGTACCTCGGATGCCGTCATTCCCAGCTCTGTCGCCAGTACGGCGTATGTGGGCGCAGGGCCTCGATCCAAAGCCAGGCGTAGCAGCACGACCAGGTCTTGGGGGCGCAGCACGACCTGTGGGTTGGATCTCGGACGAGGCATTGACTGGCTCCTTCATTCGCTATTCGAGAATAGCGAATATATGTCTGGTGGCAGGAGTTTGCAATGCCCATTCCACCGACTGTGGCGCCCATTCGCGATTCGCGAATCGCGAATGGGCAGGTCGGGGAAGTGGAACGACTCGGATCTCGTCATTCCGGCGAATGCCGGACCCTGAAAAAGCAACGAACTAGGCGCCGAAGTTCTCCGGTGCGACGGGAAGGTTCAGCGCCTGAGCTTCGCGAACGCTGCCGCCATCGCGCCGGCCGGTTCGGGCTGGCGCGCCTGTTGCTGCCGGGCCTTGTTGCTCATCGGCACGCCGCCGCTCTTCTGGCTCGGCCCTGCGTCGTCGGTCAGGCGCATGGTGAGGGCGATGCGCTGGCGCGGCAGGTCGACTTCGACGACCTTGACGCGGACCACGTCGCCGGCCTTGACGACTTCGCGCGGGTCTTTCACGAACTTGTTGGACAGCGCCGAGATGTGCACGAGGCCGTCCTGATGCACGCCGATGTCGACGAAAGCACCGAAGTTGGCGACGTTGGTGACGACGCCTTCTAGGATCATGCCCGGCTGCAGGTCCTTGACTTCCTCGACGCCTTCCTTGAACACCGCCGTCTTGAACTCGGGGCGCGGGTCGCGGCCGGGTTTTTCGAGTTCCTTGAGGATGTCCTGCACGGTCGGCAGGCCGAACTTCTCGTCGGTGTACTTGGCCGGCTGCAGCGATTTGACGAGGCGTGAGTCGCCGATCACGTCGCGGATGCCTTTCTTGATGTCAGCGAGGATGCGTTCGACGAGGGGGTAGGCTTCCGGGTGCACGGACGAAGCATCAAGCGGGTTGTCGCCGTTGGTGATGCGCAGGAAGCCGGCGGCCTGTTCGAAGGTTTTCTCACCCATGCGCGGCACGTCGAGCAGCGCCTTGCGGTTGGGGAAGGCGCCGTTCTTGTCGCGGTAGCTCACGATGTTGGCGGCGAGCGTGCTGTTGAGGCCGGAAACGCGGGTAAGCAGCGGCACGGACGCGGTATTTACATCGACGCCGACGGCATTGACGCAGTCCTCGACGACGGCGTCGAGCGCACGCGCCAGTTTGGTCTGGCTAACGTCGTGCTGGTACTGGCCGACGCCGATCGACTTCGGGTCGATCTTAACGAGTTCGGCGAGCGGGTCCTGCAGGCGGCGGGCGATGGACACGGCGCCGCGCAGGCTCACATCGAGTTCCGGAAATTCGCGGGCCGCGTATTCGGAGGCCGAATAGACCGAGGCGCCGGCTTCGGAGACGACGATCTTGGTGAGGCGCAGTTCCGGCACCATGCGGATCAGGTCGGCGGCGAGCTTGTCGGTTTCGCGCGACGCAGTGCCGTTACCGATGCTGACGAGATCGACGTTGTGTTTTCTGGCCAGCATGGCCAGCGTGTGCAGTGCGCCGTCCCAGTCGCGGCGCGGTTCGTGCGGATACACCGTAGCGGTGTCGAGCAGCTTGCCGGTGGCGTCGACGACGGCGACTTTGCAGCCGGTGCGGATGCCCGGGTCGATGCCCATCGTCGCGCGCTGGCCAGCCGGCGCGGCGAGCAGCAGGTCGTGCAGGTTGGTGCCGAAGACGCGGATCGCTTCCTCTTCCGCGCGCTCGCGCAAGGCGTTCATCAGGTCGAGCTCGAGGTGCAGGAATATCTTGATGCGCCAGGTCCAGCGCACCGTGTCGGCCAGCCACTTGTCGGCGGCGCGGCCCTGATCGTTGATGCAGAAATGCTTGGCGATGCGCCCTTCGCACGGGTTGGGGCCGCTCGGCTTGTTGGCCTCGTCGAGTTCGGTATCGAGCACCAGCGCGACTTGCAGAGCCCCCTCGTTGCGGCCGCGGAAGAGGGCCAGCGCCCGGTGGGAAGGTACGGTGCTGACGGCCTCGGAATAGTCGAAGTAGTCGCGGAACTTGGCGCCTTCGGCTTCCTTGCCTTCGACGACGGTCGATTTGACGACGCCGTGCTCTTCCAGATACTCGCGCAGCTTGCCGAGCAGAGCGGCGTCTTCTGAGAACTGTTCCATGAGGATCTGCCGGGCGCCGTCGAGCACGGCTTTTACGTCGGCAAAGCCGGCCTCTGCGTTGATGAACTTCTCCGCCTCATTTTCCGGCGTCAGCGTCGGGTCGGCGAGCAGCGCCTCGGCGAGCGGCGCAAGACCGGCTTCGCGGGCGATCTGGGCCTTGGTGCGGCGCTTGGGCTTGTACGGCAGGTAAAGGTCTTCGAGGCCTTGCTTGGTCTCGGCGGCATCGATCTGTGCGGCAAGCTCCGGCGTGAGCTTCCCTTGCTCTCCGATCGAGGCCAGGATCGCGGCGCGGCGTTCTTCCAGCTCGCGCAGGTAGGCCAGGCGCTCATCGAGCGTGCGCAGCTGCGTGTCGTCGAGCCCGCCGGTCACTTCCTTGCGGTAACGGGCGACGAACGGAACCGTCGCGCCTTCGTCGAGCAGTTCCACGGCGGCGACGACCTGGCGCAGGGTGCAGCCGATTTCTTCGGCGATTTTCTGGGTGATGCGGAGTTCAGCGGAGGATGCCATCGGCGTTGCGTTCGTTCGGAAAAAAGGGCGAACTATGCGCAATCGGGAAGGAAAATTCAAGTGCGCCCGGGATTGAACAGCCAAAAGCAAAACACAGACCCTCGGCAACTTTACCTTTGCCTTGCAGTGCGTATTCGAATGGGGTTAAATGAACCGCCGGTCATTGGTGAACCGGGCATACGGGGATGGAGTCATGAAAATCGATATCGAGCGTCTGGGGCTGAAAAACGTGGTGGTTGATCCGGAAACCCTGTTTACGTTTCCTGATGGTCTGGCCGGCTTCGAGCACTGCAAGCGCTTCAAGTTGTTCCACGAAGAAGGCAAGCCGACTGTGTTCTGGCTGCAATCCGTTGATGATCCGGATGTGATGTTTCCGGTGGTCGCTCCCGAGCAACTTGACCTGGAGTATCAGATCGAGTTGAGCGACGAGGATTGTTCTCTGATCGACTTGCAGGACGGTGCCGATGCCGCATTGGTGGTGATCATCTATCGCGATGCGGCGCAGGACGGCAAAATTGCTGCGAACGCCCATTCGCCCGTGGTTCTGAATCTGAAAAGCCGCAAGGGGATGCAGAAGATTTTGAAGAGCATTGAGCCTACGCTGGTTTTTCGCGGTCGATAGGAGAGGGTGACGGAGACAACCTTCGCGTTTCCAGATTGGCCAGTAACCACCTGTTGGAGGCCCTGACGAAGATGCCGCGGCGACAAGCGCGGCATCTTTTTTTTTTCGGCGCGCCCCGCACGCGCTTGCTTTCGGGAGGCGCTTAGTGCCTCAGGGGAAAGCCTTCCCTTGCACCATTCTGATACCCGCCCTGCCGGCAAATTCGGCGAACTCGACGGAATGCCTCGGCAAGTCGGCTATGTTCAGCGATGCACGGATGTCCCGCAGGGCAACCAGGGCGCAATCGCCGCTCTTCCAGCTGTTCAGCAGACGTTCGAAGGCGTCGATGAATCTCATTCCCTCCAGTTCGGCGCGCAGCGTAAAGACGTGATCGCCGGGTATGGCTTTTGACAGCTGAAGAATCCGGTCTACGGCCTGCTCGGGCGAAAGGCCGGGTTCGAGGACGAGTATTTCGTCGAGAGTCGGCAGGGTCGTCGGAATTTGCGGACAGTCGATCAGCTCACCATCGATGACCGGCAGGAATGGGTGGCTGCCGCGGCAATCGCTGGCGTAGGAAAATCCTTTTCGCTGTGTGAGGCGCAGGGCGTGGCGGTTCATCCGCCAACCGGCGGCGGCATGCGCCAGCGGCGCAGTGCCAAATACATCCGCGAAGCGCTTGCAGGCTTTCCCCATGGCGGATTCCGCAAGGCTGTTTTCGGAGGCGAGTATCCGCTCTTCCCATTCGGCGCGATCCCACGCGTGGATGCCCGTTTCGAAGCCTGCCTCATGCGTCTGCTTCAGGATGTCGGCACAACGGGTTCCGATGTCCGGCCCCGGCAGCACGCGTCCGTAGAGGCGGGAAGCAAGGCCGTAGTATCGTTTCAGCGAATCCGCGCCGGATGCGCGTCCACTGCGATCCGGGCCGAGCGAAAAGAAAAACGAGGCTTGTGCGCCATGATTCCTGAGTATTCCGGCGAGTGCCGGGACGCCAATCTGCGTTCCGTGGCAGGTGTCGACGTCGATCTTGAGGGCAATTCGTTTCATTGGAGGTAAGGTTGCTGCCGGCCGAGATACGACGGGTGGCCCTGCCGGCAAGGTTTCAAGAGAAAAGCAGCGCTGCAGCGACTTTCCGTTTTTCTCCGGCGAGGACGTTGTAGGTCCGGCAGACGGCCCGGATGTCCATGACTTCAAGCCCTTTTCGTGTCTGCATGAGCGGTTGCAGCAGTTCGGGGCGAGGGAATCGAAGCAGGTCGCCAGTGCCCAGCAGGATTATTTCGGCGTCGAGAGCAGCAAGGAAGTCGAAATCGGTGCGCGCGAGCGTGTCGAAGTTCGCGGTGGTCCAGCCTTCGATCAGTTGGTACGGCAGGACGATGAGGCTTCCGGTGTGCCGGACGGCATTGACGCTGACATAGCCGTCGCCATAGGCTGTAAATGTGTTCCATCCTTCTGTCTGGGCCGGTTGCAGCTTCATAAAATTGCGGTGCGCGGTGCGATAAAGTAGGATTATATCTTTTGCAGCCGCCTGTACGCTGGCGTTTGGCCCTGGTGTTTGGCCTCTGTCCGGCGAGTGGAGCTTCGGTTCCTCGATGAAGGGGCGGTCTGCACCCAGACGATGAAGGAATAGCCGTGAAGCCCGTTTACAAATCGAACAAGCTTGCCAACGTCTGCTACGACATTCGCGGTCCCGTCTTGCAACAGGCCAAGCGCATGGAAGACGAAGGGCAGAAGATCATCAAGCTGAACATCGGAAATCTGGCGGCGTTCGGCTTCGATTCGCCGGAAGAGATTCAGCTGGACATGATCCGGAATCTCCCGAATGCGGCGGGCTACTCGGACTCCAAGGGAATCTTCGCGGCCCGCAAGGCGGTCATGCACTACACGCAACTGAAGCAGATCAGGGGCGTGACGCTCGAGGATATCTACATCGGCAACGGAGTCTCGGAGCTGATCGTCATGGCCATGAACGCTCTGCTCAATACGGGGGACGAAGTGCTCGTGCCGGCGCCGGATTATCCGTTGTGGACGGCAGCAGTCAGCCTGTCCGGAGGAACCCCGCGGCATTATCTTTGCGACGAGCAGAACGGCTGGCTGCCGGACATCGCCGATATTCGCAGCAAGATCACGCCGCGCACCCGGGCAATAGTGATCATCAACCCGAACAATCCGACTGGCGCCTTGTATCCCGAAAGCGTGTTGCGCGAGATCGTTGCCATTGCGCGCGAACATGGTTTGATCATTTACGCCGACGAGGTGTACGACAAGGTGCTTTATGACGGTGCCACGCATACGGCGATCGGCTCGCTTTCGGAAGATGTGCTGACCATCAGCTTCAACGGTTTGTCCAAGAACTACCGTTCCTGCGGCTATCGCGCCGGCTGGATGGTGGTGTCCGGCGACCAGCGCGACGCACGCGACTATATCGAAGGCCTGGAGATGCTGGCCTCGATGCGTCTTTGCGCCAACGTGCCCGGTCAGTACGGCATCCAGACGGCGCTCGGCGGCTATCAGAGCATCAACGACCTGGTGGCACCGGGGGGGCGCCTGTGCCGTCAGCGTGACCTGGCGCATGAACTCATCACGGCGATTCCCGGGGTGACGTGCGTCAAGCCGAAAGCCACGCTTTACATGTTCCCGCATCTCGATCCGGAGATGTATCCGATCAAGGACGATCAGGCGTTCATCGCCGAATTCCTGAAGGAAGAGCGGGTTCTGCTGGTGCAGGGAACGGGCTTCAACTGGCCGCAACCTGACCATTTCCGGCTGGTATTCCTGCCGCATGAGGATGTGCTCCGGGAGGCGATAACCCGCATCGGCCGCTTCCTGGAAAATTATCGCAAGCGGCACGGAACCTGAGATGAGGGTTGTTGCCGTAACCGATAACCAGGGTCAAGTGGTGGAGCCGGCCTGGTTGTCAAACGCGGAGTCCGTTCACCGGCAGTTGCGTCCGCAACTGCCGGCGGATTATTCGTCGCGTCTGCGCGAGGTGTTTGCCAACGGTGCGCGGATGGCCGTTGTGGTGGAAGGTGACAAGGTCGTTTGCGTGGCTGTTTGGCGAATCATTGAAAACACCAATGAGGGGCGCCGGCTCTATGTGGATGATCTGGTGAGCGACGAGGCACGGCGTTCGCGAGGTTCGGGAAAGTTGTTGCTCGACTGGCTGGAGGAAAAGGCCAGATCTCTTGGTTGTGGTGCATTGACGCTCGATTCCGGGGTGCAGCGACATGGCGCGCATCGTTTCTATTTTCGCGAGGGACTGCATGTCTCCGCGTACAGTTTTAAGAAAGTCCTGAAATGAAACCGATCAACGTTGGACTGCTGGGCATCGGCACAGTCGGTGGCGGCACCTTTACCGTACTTGAACGCAACGCCGAGGAAATCGCCCGGCGCGCCGGGCGCCCGATTCAAATTACGGTGGTCGCCGACAAGAACCTGGATCTCGCCAGGAAAGTTACCGGCGGACGCTGCAGGATTACCGACGATGCCTTTGCCGTGGTCGGCGATGCGGAGATCGATATCGTCGTCGAGTTGATCGGCGGTTGCGGCGTGGCCAAGGAGCTCGTCCTCAAGGCCATCGACAACGGCAAGCATGTGGTGACCGCCAACAAGGCGCTGCTGGCGAATCACGGCAACGAGATTTTTGCCGCCGCACAGAAGGTGGGGGTGACCGTTGCCTTCGAGGCGGCCGTTGCCGGCGGCATTCCGATCATCAAGGCGCTGCGCGAGGGGTTGACCGCCAACCGTATCGAGTGGATTGCCGGCATCATCAACGGGACGACCAATTTCATCCTCTCCGAAATGCGCAGCAAGGGGCTGCCCTTTGACGAAGTCCTCAAGGAGGCCCAGCTTCTGGGGTATGCCGAGGCCGATCCCACTTTCGACGTTGAAGGCATCGATGCGGCACACAAGCTGACCATCATGAGTGCCATCGCCTTCGGCAACTCGATGAAGTTCGACCAGGCCTACATCGAGGGAATCACCAAACTGGATTCGACCGATATCACGTACGCCGAGCAACTGGGCTACCGCATCAAGCTGCTGGGTATTACCAAGCGTACGCCCGAGGGTGTCGAGCTGCGCGTGCATCCGACGCTGATTCCCGCCAAGCGCCTGATCGCCAATGTCGAAGGGGCGATGAATGCGGTGCTGGTCAAGGGCGATGCCGTCGGGGCGACGCTCTACTATGGCAAGGGTGCCGGCGCGGAACCGACAGCATCGGCTGTCATCGCCGATCTGGTCGACGTGGCGCGCATGCACACCGCCGATCCGGAACATCGCGTCCCGCATCTGGCTTTCCAGCCCGATGCCATCGTCGAATTGCCCATCCTGCCGATTTCCGAAGTCATCACCAGCTATTATCTGCGTATGCGGGTTGAGGACAAACCGGGTGTTCTTGCCGACATCACGCGGATTCTTGCCGAACATCAGATTTCGATCGATGCCATGATCCAGCGGGAACCCGATGAAGGCGAGGAGCAGGCGGACATCATCATGCTCACGCACCAGACACGCGAGAAGAACATCGAGGACGCCATTGCCAGGATCGAGAAGCTGACGGTCATCAAGGGCGGAATCACTCGTCTCCGTCTTGAGGGATTGCTTTAGTCACGAGCACGTCCTGGGTTGCTGTGCGCAGCAACCCAGGACGGGTGTCGATTCGCGGTGAACCACCGTGTATTTTCCCGAGGCAGCGTAGAATCAGCACATGAGCTACCAAGTTCTGGCGCGCAAATGGCGGCCGCGATCGTTTGAAAGCCTGGTGGGGCAGGAGCACGTGGTGCGGGCGCTGACGCATGCGCTGACCGAGCGGCGACTGCACCATGCCTATCTTTTTACCGGAACGCGAGGTGTCGGCAAGACGACGCTGGCCAGGATCCTGGCCAAATCGTTCAACTGCGAATCCGGCATTACGGCGACGCCATGTGGTGTCTGTTCGGCCTGCGTCGAAATCGATTCCGGGCGGTTCGTCGACCTGCTGGAAGTCGATGCGGCGACCAACACCAAGGTCGACGAGATGCGCCAGTTGCTGGAAAACGCCGTCTATGCGCCAACGCGCGGGCGTTTCAAGGTATACGTCATCGACGAAGTGCACATGCTCTCGAACTCGGCATTCAACGCCATGTTGAAGACGCTGGAAGAGCCTCCCGAGCACGTCAAATTCATCCTGGCGACGACGGATCCGCAAAAAATACCGGTCACGGTGCTGTCGCGTTGCCTGCAGTTCAACCTCAAGCAGATGACGCCGCCGTTGATTGCCGGGCATCTGAAACGCATTCTTGAAGTCGAAGGGATCAGCGCCGAGCCTGGGGCGCTCAACCTGTTGTCGCGCTCGGCGGCGGGCAGCATGCGTGATGCGCTGTCGCTGCTCGACCAGGCAATCGCCCATGGGGCCGGCAAGGTTGAGGAGGCACAGGTGCGCGACATGCTCGGCACCGTCGATCTCGATTTCCTGTTTTCAATCCTCGATTCGCTGCTGACTGGCGATGTGGCCGGGATGTTGCGCATTGCCGATGATATGGCCACGCGCAGCCTGTCGTTCTCGGTGGCCCTGCAGGAACTCGCGAGCCTGATGACGCGACTGCAGGTTGCGCAGTTCGCGCCACAGGCCGTGGCCGACGATCTCCCGGAACGGGCGAGGATTCTGGAACTGGCCGCCCGATTCAACCCCGAATACGTCCAGCTGGCCTATCAGATTGCTGTGCAGGGGCGCAACGAACTGCATCTGGCGCCGGACGAGCAGGACGGTTTCATGATGACCTTGCTCCGGCTGCATGCTTTTCGTCCGGCGACTGGCAATGATATCCCGCTGTCGCGGGCATCGGCAGAAATGGCGAGAGCAGTTTCGGTGCCGGGAGTTTCCCGTCCGGAGTCAGAAGAAAGAGCGGCGGTTTCCTCGGATCGCGTGGCGGAAATTCCCGCGGTTTCCGTTTCGGCATCAGACTCGGAGTGTCAGGACTTCTCCAGCGACAACGCGACGGAAGCAAAGCCGGCGCCAATCGAGGCGCCCGGGAGCGATCCCGATTGGCACGCCATCCTGGCATCGCTGAAGCTTGGCGGCATGGCGCGGGAGTTGGGCCAGCACTGCGAGTTGCTGAAGGTGGAGGCGAATCGTGTCTGCCTGCGTCTTTCGCCGACACATCGCCATTTGCAGATCAAGCCGGCCCAGGACAAGCTGCAGCAGGCCTTGTCGGATTACCTGGGGCGTCCGGTCCAGTTGTCCATCGATCTGGAGGAAATCGTTGGCGACACCCCGGCCGCGGTCGCGCAGCGGCTTCGCCGCGAGCGCCAGGACCAGGCGGTGGCGTCCGTCGAGCAGGACGAGTTCGTGCGCGAGGTCATCGATATTTTCGACGCCACGCTGATCGAGTCTTCCATCAAACCCGTTTAACAACCATCACTTACTGAGGCAAAGCACCATGATGAAAGGCGGAATCGCCGGCCTGATGAAGCAGGCGCAAATGATGCAGGAAAACATGAAGAAGGCGCAGGAGCAACTGGCGCAGGTCGAGGTGGAGGGTCAGTCGGGGGCCGGCATGGTCAAGGTGACGATGACCTGCGGCCACGATGTCCGGCGCGTGGCTATCGACGCTTCGGTCATGGACGACAAGGAGATGCTGGAGGATCTGGTGACCGCGGCCATCAACGATGCGATGCGTCGCGTCGAGGAGGTGACCAAGGAGCGCATGGCCGGGTTCACTGCCGGAATGAATCTGCCAGCCGGGATGAAACTTCCCTTCTGATGTCCGTACCATCGAGTCTCGAAAATCTTATCGAGGCATTGCGCTGCCTGCCCGGGGTTGGTCCAAAATCCGCGCAGCGCATGGCTTATCACTTGTTGCAGCGGGATCGGCCGGGCGCGCAGCGCCTTGCCGACGCGTTGCAACAGACCTTGAGTGTCCTGCGGCATTGCCAGCGCTGCAATACCTTCACCGAAACGGATATCTGCGAGCGCTGCCAGTCGCCCAAACGTGATCACGGTCTGCTGTGTGTTGTCGAGACGCCGGTGGACATGAACATGATGGAACAAACACAGGCCTATTCCGGTCTGTACTACGTTTTAATGGGGCGCGTGTCGCCGCTCGACGGCGTCGGACCACGCGAACTGCAACTGGACCGGTTGCTGGCTCGGGCGTCAGATGGCGTTGTGCGGGAAGTCATCCTGGCGACCAATTTCACCAACGAGGGCGAGGTCACCGCTCACTATTTGAGCGAAATACTGAAAAGCAGGGGATTGAGGGTGTCTCGAATCGCACGCGGCGTTCCGGTCGGAGGCGAACTCGAATATGTCGATTCGGGGACCCTGGCACAGGCCATGCGCGAGCGGAAATCGCTTGCAGATTAGGTATTTGGCATTCTTTGGCGCTTTTTCATGGGGCGATTCTTGCGTATAATCCGCCCCTGTTTTCGAACAATCAAACTAACCGTCGGGGATCGGCACGATGAGCGAAGAGAGCAAGGTGGATTGCGGCAGGCGGCGTTTGATCATCGCGACTGCCGTTGTCGGCGGAGCCGGAGCGGCCGCAGCGGTTGTGCCCTTCGTCTCGAGCATGCTTCCTTCCGAACGCGCCAAGGCGGCCGGCGCCCCTGTTGAAGTTGACGTCTCCAATCTTGCGCCCGGGCAGATGATTACCGTCGAGTGGCGCGGAAAGCCGGTGTGGATTTTCAATCGCAGTCAGGAAATGCTCGATACGCTGGCCAAGCTGGATCAGTCCGTCGCCGATCCGAAATCCGACGGCAAGCAGCAGCCCGATTACTGCAAGAATCCAACCCGCTCGATCAAGCCAAACCTGCTTGTCGCTGTCGGCATCTGCACGCATCTCGGCTGTTCACCGACCTCCAAGTTCAAACAAGGTGCGGAAGAAGGCATGCCGGCAGATTGGCTGGGCGGGTTCATCTGTCCGTGCCATGGTTCGACGTTCGATTTTGCCGGGCGCGTGTTCCGCAACAAGCCGGCCCCCAGCAACCTGGAGGTGCCGCCTCATACGTATCTCTCCGCGACGCGCATCCTGATTGGCGAAGACAGGAAAGGGGTCTAAGCAATGGCTTCGAATTCCGGTTACGACAAGTACAAATCCGACGGCTCGCTGCAAGGCAACCTGCTCGAATGGTTTGACGCGCGGTTCCCCGCGACGTCGTTGTGGCGCGGTCATCTTGCGGAGTACTACGCCCCGAAGAATTTTAACTTCTGGTATTTCTTCGGCTCCCTGGCGATCGTCGTGTTGGCCATCCAGATCATTACCGGAATTTTCCTGGTGATGTTCTACAAACCCGACGCATCGCTAAACGCGAACGGCGTTCCGGTGGCCTTTGCCAGCGTCGAGTACATCATGCGCGATGTGAATTGGGGCTGGCTGATTCGCTACATGCACTCGACCGGCGCCTCGGCCTTCTTCGTGGTGGTGTATCTGCACATGTTCCGCGGCATGCTCTACGGCTCTTACCGCAAACCGCGAGAGCTGATCTGGGTCTTCGGCATGCTGATTTTCCTGGTGCTGATGGCCGAAGCCTTCATGGGATATCTATTGCCCTGGGGGCAAATGTCGTTCTGGGGGGCACAGGTCATCGTCAACCTTTTTTCCGCCATTCCATTCATCGGCGAGCCGCTTTCGATCTGGATTCGCGGCGACTACGTGATCGGCGACGCAACGCTCAACCGCTTCTTCTCGTTCCACGTCATCGCCGTTCCGCTGGCCTTGCTTGGGCTGGTGGCTGCGCACATCATGGCGCTGCACGAGGTCGGTTCGAACAATCCGGACGGTATCGAGATCAAGAAAAATGTCGACGCCAAGGGGATTCCGCTCGATGGCATCCCTTTCCATCCGTATTACACGGTCAAGGACATCGTCGGTGTCGTGGCTTTCCTGATTGTCTTTTTCGCCGTGGTGCTCTTTGCGCCGGAGGGCGGCGGCTACTTTCTCGAATACAACAACTTCTTCCCGGCCGATCCGCTGAAGACGCCGCCGCACATCGCGCCGGTGTGGTACTTCACTCCTTTCTACTCGATTCTGCGTGCCATCGTCTGGCCGATTTTCGGGCTCGAGGCCAAGTTCTGGGGCGTCGTCGCCATGGGGGCGTCGGTGGTGGTCATCGCCTTCCTGCCATGGCTCGACCGCAGTCCGGTCAAGTCGATCCGCTATCGCGGGCCGATCTACAAGAGCTTCCTGACCGCATTCGTCATCGCATTTTTGGCGCTTGGATATTTCGGGACGCAGCCTCCTTCTCCGGTCGGCGAAGTCGTATCGCAGATCTGCACGCTGATCTACTTTGCGTTTTTCCTGCTGATGCCCTGGTATTCGAAAATCGACAAGTGCAAGCCCGAACCGGAAAGGGTGACGTTCAAATGAAGGCGGACATCATGAAGAAATTCCTGCTGGCGCTCCTGTTCGTTCCCCTGACCGCGCTGGCTGCAGGAACGGCGGTGCATCTGGACAAGGCGCCTGAAGTGCTGGGGGACCGGGCGGCGTTGCAGAACGGTGCGCGGCTTTTCGTCAATTACTGTCTCAATTGCCACGGCATGAGTTTTGTCCGCTACAACCGACTGACAGAACTGGGACTGACGGAACAGCAGATCAAGGACAACCTGATGTTTACCGCCGACAAGATCGGCGAACCGATGCGCATTGCCGCTCGCGCGTCGGAACAGAAGCAATGGTTCGGCGTTACGCCTCCGGATCTTTCGTTGGTGGCGCGGGCGCGCGCATCCGCCGACGGCAGTGGGGCGGATTGGCTTTATACCTATCTGCGCTCCTTCTACCAGGACGAGAAACGTCCGACCGGATGGAACAACACGCTGTTCGCCAACGTGGGGATGCCGCATGTCCTGTGGGAACTGCAGGGTGTGCAGGAACTGAACCATGAAACGCAGAAACTTGGTATTTCGCAATCGGGGCAACTGGCTCCAGCCGAGTTCGACAAGCAGATTGCCGATCTGGTGGGTTTTCTGGTGTGGGCCGGTGAGCCCGCAGCGGGGTTCCGCAAGCAGTTGGGGTTTGGGGTTCTGGCGTTTCTGGTAATCCTTTTCGGTGTTTCGTATGCACTGAAGAAGGAATACTGGCGTGACGTCAAGAAGCATTGAGTAACCGCCTGTTTTAGGGCTCGGCATCGTTGGCACGGCAAGTGCCGTTACGGTGCCGGTTTGTTTTTTTGGGGTATTGATCATGATGAATCTTTATTCGGGTACAACGTGCCCGTTCAGCCAACGTTGCCGCATCGTCCTCTACGAAAAGGGGATGGATTTCCAGGTAATTGACGTCGACCTCTTCGCCAAGCAGGAAGATATCGCCATGGTCAATCCCTATGGCCGGGTACCGGTCCTTGTCGAGCGCGACCTGATTCTCTACGAGCCGAATATCATCAACGAATACATCGACGAGCGCTTTCCGCATCCCCAACTGATGCCGGCCGACCCGATCATGCGTGCCCGGGCGCGACAACTTCTGGTTACGATGGAGCGCGAGGTGTTTGCGCATATCGAAGCGCTGGAGAAGAACCTGAAGACGGCCGACAAGGCGCGCCAGACGATCCGCGACCGACTGACCGAAATGGCGCCGGTCTTCGTCAAGCAAAAGCACATGCTTGGCGACGATTTTTCCATGCTCGACGTCGCGATTGCGCCGCTTCTCTGGCGTCTCGACCACTACGGGATCGAATTGCCGAAATCGGCGGCTCCGTTGATGAAGTACGCGGAACGCATCTTCAGCCGGCAGGGATATATCGATGCCTTGACCCCTTCCGAAAAGGCCATGCGTCGCTAAGTTTCACTTTTCGCGTGAAAACCCGGCCTGACGGCCGGGTGTCTACAACATGCGCTGACACCAAGCCGAAATGAGCGAAAACCTGCCATCGACCAAACCCTATCTGATCCGGGCCATCCATGAATGGTGCACCGACAACGGATTTACGCCCTACATCGCCGTAAAAGTCGATGAATGGGCGCGCGTGCCCCGCGAATTCGTGCGGGACGGACAGATCGTGCTCAATGTCGGTTATGAAGCTACGGGTGGCTTGAAGATTGCCAACGACGGAATCAGTTTTCAGGCGCGTTTTGGCGGAGTTGCGCGGGATATTTCCTTTCCGATCGAAAACGTGGCGGCGATCTATGCTCGGGAAAATGGCGCAGGGATGGCGTTCGAACCTGAGAGCAAAGGTGCCGCCGCGGGCAGCGTGACGGACGCCGGCGCGTCCACCACCGGCGATAAGCCCGATCCCACATCACCGCCGCCGGCTGGCCGACCGAAGCTGCAGCGGATCAAGTAATCCTGCTCCTTCTTGAAGCGCCATCTTGCAGAAGGCGCACCAACATAATGCGACGATCTGCTTCGTTGCCGCCGAACCCCCTGAAATTGGTAGAAGCTGCCGTCTGGCATAACTGTTGCTCTAAACGGATCGGAGCTTTTGTCGATTGCCTGGCACGCTCGATCCGGGTGATCCGGCGGACGGTTGTTTGACCATCATTCAGGAACAGCATGAACTACGCGCATTACATCCGGGAACTCGGTAGGGGAAGCGAGGGGGCTCGCGATCTTTCGCTCGACGAAGCGCGTCAGCTCTACGGGGCGATGCTCGATGGCGGCGTGCCGGAGCTTGAGTTGGGAGCCATAGCGATTGCGTTGCGGCTGAAAGGCGAGAGCATCGACGAAATGATAGGTTTCCTGAGCGCGCTGAATGAGCGCCACTACGCCATGCAATGTCCTAAGGGACGGCTGCGTCCGGTGGTCATCCCCTCCTACAACGGGGCGCGCAAAGGGATCAATCTGACGCCGTTGCTTGCATTGCTGCTGAAGCGCTACGGCATTCCTGTCCTGATCCACGGTCTGATCGAGGGATACGGCCGCGTGACTTCGGCGCAGGTTCTCCGGGAATTTGGCCTGATGCCTTGCAGCAGTATCTCTCAAGGACAGCAGATGCTCGACGAAACCGGTTTTGTGTTTGTTCCGCTTTCGGCCATCTCGCCCGGCTTGAATAACCTGCTTTTGTTGCGTAGTCGCCTCGGCCTGCGGAACAGCGCACATAGCCTCGTCAAGATGCTCGATCCATTCAAGGGAGGAGGGATGCTGCTGGCGGCGGCCACGCACCCGGATTATCTTGAAATGATGCGTGAAGTCCTCGGAGCGTTGGGTGTCCACTGTTTGCTGTTCAGAGGAACCGAAGGCGAGCCCTATGCAAACCCCAAACGGCGTCCGCGCATAGAGCACCTGCATGAAGGGATTTGCGACGTTCTGTTCGAGGCCGAGCATGACAGCCTCAAGATGTTGCCGAATCTGCCCGAGTCGTGCGATGCGAAAACCACGGCTGATTGGATCCGCAAGGTCATGGCCGGCGAGGTTGCGCTTCCTTCGCCCATCGCCAATCAACTCGCTTGCTGCCTGTTTGCTTCGGGCTATGCTGAAGATATCAACCAGGCCAAGGCCATCGTCGCCGTGGAAGGGTCGGGGCAATCGGTCTGCTAGTCAGCGCATCAAAGCGGATCATCGTTGCCGAACTGCTTCGCATCAAGCTGCGCCGCGGCCTGCACCCATTTCGCGGTCGTCCTGAATGAAGGCAGGTGGGGTGCCGGTATAATTGTTGGCCAATTGATCGTTGCAAGGATATTTCGCGCGATGGACCTTCTGACCCTTTTTCTTCAACCTCAAACCTGGGTCGCGTTTGTTACGTTGACCCTCCTGGAACTGGTGCTTGGCATCGACAACATCATTTTCATATCCATATTAGTGGACCGCCTGCCGCGTGAAGTACGGGAGAAGGCACGCAGAATCGGCCTGTTTTTCGCGATGTTCATGCGTATCGGGTTGCTGGTTGCCCTTTCCTGGATGGTTGGTGCCACGGACCCGCTGTTCAGTATCCTTGGAAAGGCGCTGTCTCCTCGCGATCTCATCC
The DNA here is from genome assembly GCA_029975435.1 of Propionivibrio sp. Lineage (GTDB taxonomy): Bacteria > Pseudomonadota > Gammaproteobacteria > Burkholderiales > Rhodocyclaceae > Propionivibrio. The sequence goes on from JARKPC010000160.1 coordinate 32,956, forward strand.
TGATGGGAGGTGGCTTGTTCCTTCTGTGGAAGAGTACCCAGGAAATCCATCAACTGCTCGAAGGCGAGGAAGAAGCGAGGTCGAGCCGCACGAACGCAACCTTCTCGGGCATCATCCTTCAGATCATGGTGATCGACCTCGTTTTTTCCTTGGATTCGATCATCACGGCGGTTGGAATGGTCCAGAATATTCCCGTCATGATCGCCGCCGTCGTCGCGTCGGTCGGACTGATGATGGCGTTCGCCAGCAGCATCGGGAATTTTGTGTCGGCACACCCGTCAATCAAGATGCTCGCCTTGTCGTTCCTGATGGTTGTGGGCATGGCGCTGGTCGCTGATGGTGCTGGACATCATGTGCCCAAGGGGTATATTTACTTCGCCATGTTCTTCTCACTGGCGGTGGAGATGCTCAATCTTCGCATGCGAAAAAACCTGGCGAAGCCCGTTCAACTCCACGAACAGTACAGTCGCGAGCCCGAGAACCAATAATCCGCTGCCGCTGATCGCATAAGAAGCCTGCATGGACATCATCCTACTGTTACTACTTATTCTGCTTAACGGCCTGTTGGCGATGTCTGAGATTGCCGTCGTTTCCTCCAGGAAATCCCGGCTGCAGAAACTCTCGGATGACGGTTCTCCGGGAGCCAAGACAGCGCTGGAATTGAGCAACGAGCCTTCCGGTTTTCTGTCGACGATCCAGATTGGAATCACGACGGTAGGCATTCTGAGCGGTGCCATCGGGGAAAGTGCGCTGGCCGACCCCTTGGGCGAATGGTTGTCCGCGGTTCCGTTCCTGCAACCTTATGCCCGCGGCTTGGCGCTGTCCTTCGTGGTGGTGGCCCTGACCTATTTTTCGGTAGTCATTGGCGAACTGGTGCCCAAGCGCTTGGGATTGCTGGCCCCCGAAGCGGTTGCCGCGTTTATCTCGTCGCCGATGACCCTGCTTTCCCGCGTGGCACGTCCTCTTGTCTGGCTGCTCTCCTCGTCCTCTACCGTGATCCTGAAGGTGATCGGCGCGCGGGCGACCTCCGAGGCACCGGTGACCAACGACGAAATCAACGTGCTGATGGAGCAGGGGGCCGAGGCCGGGATCTTTCACGAGAGCGAACAGGCGATCGTTTCCAACGTCCTGCGTCTTGATGAACAGCGAATCGGCGCAATTATGACTCACCGCAATGACATTTATGTGCTCGACCTCGATGCGCCCGAAGAGGACATCAGGACCTGCCTCTCCGAGAGCCCGTACACGCGGATTGTGGTGTGCCGTGACGGGCTTGAACATATCGTCGGTATCCTGCGCACCGCGGATCTGTTGAAGCTGGCACTGGCCGGCGAAAAACTCGATGTTGAAAGGTACTTGCGGCCCGCACTGTTTGTGCCGGAGGGCGTTACGACCACTCATTTGCTGGAGAGCTTCCGGAAAGCACGTCAGCAATGCGCGCTCATTGTCGATGAGTATGGAGAATTGCAGGGACTGGTGACGTTGACCGACGTGCTTGCCTCGATCGTCGGCGATATCCCCTCGTCCGATTCCACCGAGGCGCAAGATATCGTTCTGCGCGAGGACGGATCCTGGCTGATCGACGGCAGCGTACCCATCGAACGCCTTAAGTCGGCCGTGGATATCGAGGATGATTTACCCGGGGAAGATGAAAACGCCTATAACACGTTGGGTGGACTCGTCATGTATGTGCTTGGACGCATTCCGGTCGTTCCTGATTCGTTCGAGACGGCGGGTTTCCGGTTTGAAGTCGTCGATATGGACAAGAATCGTGTCGACAAAGTCCTGCTGAGCCGCTTGGCGGGTGAGCCGGAAGCCTCCGGCGTTGGATACGACAACACCAATCATCGCTGATTGCGGTGCGCTTCGTTTGTATCCCTATCTCATTGACTTGATTGCTGATTAATTCTCGGCTTGAACTGGAGAGTTCTTGCCGACGACCTCTGCCGGGGTGTCGTCAGACCTTTCCGGGGAGGAACGCTTTACACAGGTGAAGCCTGTCTGGTCCACCCCGATACCAAGCGTTTTGACTTGCGCGGCAAAACCGCGGATATCGCGCGTTTATCGTTTCTTGTTGGCCGATAATCGCGCAAAAGCACCTTCCACCTGATCGACGCTGGCATTTGCAGCGCCTAGTATTCAGACAACAAAAAAACGTCTCGCGTCGTACGTCGCGTCGAATCAGGAGCAGGGAATGAAATCACTCGCGGGGAATCAGATGGCAGTTTCAACCGGAACGAATCGGTTGTGCTCGCTTGCTGCTCGAGAGACCGATTCTCTGCGTGTTTCGGCTTGATTCGGGAGTTGCCAGATGAGACGAATCCAGTTAGGCGGAAAGATCATTGGTCGGGCAGACCGGCCGTTGATTTGCACGCCGCTGGTCGGCAAGACCCGGGCGGCAGTCCTGGAGGAAATGGCTGTTGTAGTGCCGAAACAGCCGGATCTGATCGAATGGCGTGTCGATTTCCTCGAAAGCAAGGGCGACATCGCCGCGGTCATCGACCTGGCCAGTGAAATCAAGGCGGTTGCCGGTGGGATCCCGATCGTTTTTGCTTGCCGTGCGCTAGACGAGGGCGGCGGTTCCAGCCCTCTCAACGATGCGGATATTCTGAAGCTCTTTGTCGCCGCGTGTGCCAGCCGCTGCGTCGACGCCATCGATTACGAGATGAGCAATCCCGCCTACAACCTGGCGATGCTCCGTGAGGCGTCGCGCGAAAACGGCGTAACCATGATCTTGTCGTACCACAACCACCAGTTCACTCCCGACGGAGCCGAACTCGCGGAGAAGTTTTGGGAAGCGGAGCGTTTGGGGGCGGATGTGGCCAAGGTGATCGTGATGCCCAAAGCGTCCGAGGATGTTCTGGCGCTGCTGGGGGCGACGCTGAAAGCCAGCAGGAAATGCAGGATCCCCCTGGTCAGCATGTCGATGGGGGGGCTTGGGTCGCTGTCCAGGATTTTTGGTTGGGTTTATGGCTCGGCCGTGACCTTTGCCGCGGGAATGAACAGTTCGGCTCCCGGGCAAATGTCGATT
>JARKPC010000168.1 GCA_029975435.1 Propionivibrio sp.
CTGAAAAGAAAGGCATGTTCGATTGGTACTTCAAGTCCAATCTGCTATCGCGCATCATGATTGCGCTGATTGCCGGCGTGATCGTCGGCATTGCGCTGGGGTACGGCGACCCGGAGACCAGCAAGGGGTTTGTCGAGAACACCAAGTTCCTTGGTGACATCTTCATCCGGTTGCTCAAGATGATCGTCGTTCCGGTGATCCTGTTCTCGCTGATCGGCGGCGCGGCCAGCATCGCCCCGTCCAAGCTCGGGCGCATCGGCGTCAAGATCATCGCTTTCTACATGGCCACCTCGGCCCTCTCGGTGGCGCTCGGGCTGTTCTTCGCCAACCTGCTGCAACCGGGTGCCGGCATGAACCTGGTCGGTTCCGCCGGTGTGGCCGGCAAGGCCGCCCAGGCCCCGTCGCTGGCCACCGTGTTCATGAACATCATCCCGACCAACCCGGCCGAATCGCTGGCCAAGGGCGACGTGCTGCCGATCATCTTCTTCGCCATGCTCTTCGGCCTGTCCATCGCCTTCCTCAAGGACGCCAAGGACCCGGCGCTGGTCAAGGGCGCGAATACGCTCTATGAAGTGGTGAACGCCGCCGCGGAAACGATGTACAAGATCGTGCATGGCATCATGCAGTACGCCCCGATCGGCGTGTTCTTCCTGATCGCCATCGTTTTCGCCCAGCAAGGCGCCAAGGCGCTCGGCCCGCTGCTGCTCGTCACCCTGACGGTGTACCTGGCCCTGATCGCCCTGACCATCATCGGTTACGGCGGCCTGCTGACCGTGTTCCGCCTCGGCTTCTTCAAGTTCATGAAGGGCGCCAATGAAGCGCTGATTACCGCCTTCGTCACGCGTTCGTCGAGCGGCACGCTGCCGGTGACGATGCGCGTCAGTGAAGAGAAGCTGGGCATCCCGCGTTCCATCTCCTCCTTCACCCTGCCGCTGGGGGCCACCATCAACATGAACGGCACGGCCATCTACCTGGGCATCTGCGCCATGTTCGTCGGTTACGCCATCGGCCAGCCGCTGACTTTTGCCCAGCAGATGACCGTGGTCACCACCGCCACGCTGGCCGCCATCGGCACCGCTGGTGTGCCGGGCGCCGGCGCCATCATGCTGCTGATGGTGCTCGAGTCCGTGGGCCTGAAGGTCGAGGCCGGCTCCGCCGTTGCCGCCGCCTACGCCATGATTCTCGGCATCGACGCCCTCCTCGACATGGGCCGCACCTGCCTGAACGTCGGCGGCGACATGGTCTGCACCGCCATCGTCGCCAAGGGCGAGGGCGAACTCGATATGGAAAAGTGGGCGTGATCGCCTGA
>JARKPC010000176.1 GCA_029975435.1 Propionivibrio sp.
AGTGGAAACGTCCCTGATTCAGACGACGGTGGGCCAGCCAGATGCCGTGTCCGTCATGGATCAGGACTTTCATCCGGGTGCCGCGTCGATTGGTGAACAGGTAACCATGGTGCGGCTGCGCCGCACCAAACACCTGAACTACCCGCGCCAGAATCGTTTCCGTGCCAGCGCGCATGTCGAGCGGTTCGACTGACAGCCATAAGGCCTCGACCCGGATCATCGCAGCCAGTCACGGAGCCAGGTGGCACAGGCCCCCGCCGCGCCCGTCGGCCAGTCGATCTTGACCGCAGCATTCCCTCGACGAATTTCGATTCGGATCGCCGGCGACTCCGGCGTTGCCGGCGCAAGCGGGACAGGAATGAAAGTCGGGGCCATTTCGACCGCAGGCGAACTCGCTTTGCGCTGCGTTGGCGCTGCAATACCGCGCTCACGCATCCAGCGACGGACCTGATTGGCATTGACGCCGTTGACCATCGCGATTCCAGCAACCGAAGCACCCGGTTCGCAACAGGCCGCAATGACCGCCTGCTTGAACTCTTCCGGGTGATGTCGCCGGCGCCGTGTCAGCTTCTCTATCTCCATCGATCGTGTCCACCATGTTTTTTAGTGGACACTATCCTCACGAGCTAACGCCTTAATTCATAGATGACTTCGCCGGGGGCTTACCGACATGCGCGCCGGCACCGAGACGATTCTGGCGCGGGTCGTTCAGGTGTTTGGTGCGGCGCAGCCGCACCATGGTTACCTGTTCGCCAATCGACGCGGCACGCGCATGAAAGTCCTCGTTCATGACGGGCACGGCATCTGGCTGGCCCATCGCCGTCTGAATCAGGGGCGGTTCCACTGGCGGATCGGGAGGGGCAGCGTGGAACTGAGCCGGCCGCAATTTGACGCCCTGATTCTGGGCTTGCCCTGGAAACGTCTGGCTGATGGCGGTGTGATCCGGATTCTTTGAAGATATGCCATTGTGGAAGTCCACCCTAGCGGGCTGCGCCACGGTCGGGCATGATTCGAGGCATGCCACTTCCCGCCCACCTTGACCGACTCAACGCCGACGAACTGCGCGGCCTGCTGATCGAGAGTCAGGCCCGAATCGACAAGCTCACCTATGAGTTGGCGTACTACAAGCGGCAACGCTACGGCGTCAAGGCGGAGCATCTCTCGCCGGAACAAGCGCAACTGTTCGAAGAGACGACCGCCGCCGATCTGGCCGCGATCGGCGAAGAACTCGAACGGCTGTCCAGTTCCCCGGCGAAAGAGAAAGCCCAGGCCAAACGTAAGCCGTTGCCGGCCGAATTGCCGCGGACCGAGATTCACCACGAACCGGAAACGACGACCTGTGCCTGTGGCTGCCAGATGAAACGTATTGGCGAGGACGTCGCCGAGAAGCTCGACTACACTCCGGGGACGTTTACGGTCGAACGGCACATCCGCGGCAAGTGGGCCTGTGTTCAGTGCGAAACGCTGGTGCTGGCACCGGTTCCGGCGCACGTGATCGACAAGGGGATTCCGACCGCTGGGCTGCTCGCCCAGATGCTCATTGCCAAATACCTGGACCACCTGCCGCTGTATCGCCAGGAAGGCATCTTCGCTCGGGCGGGATTCCCCATCCCGCAATCGACCCTGGCCCAGTGGGTGGGTCAAATGGGCGTGGCCCTGCAACCGCTGGTCGATGCCCTGAAAGACGCGATGCTCGCGCATCCGGTCCTGCATGCCGATGAGACGCCGGTGGCGATGCTCGACCCCGGCGCGGGCAAGACGCATCGCGCCTACCTGTGGTCGTACAGCATTGGCGCGTTCGAGCCAATCAAGGCGGTTGTCTATGACTTCGCCGAAAGTCGGGCCGGCAAGCATGCGCAGAACTTCCTGGGGGAGTGGCGCGGCACGCTGGTGTGCGACGACTACTCCGGCTATAAGGCCTTGATCGCCGAGGGCGTGACGGAAGCTGGTTGCATGGCCCATGCGCGGCCGAAATTCTTTGATCTGCACACCAGCCATCAGAGCCAGATCGCCGGTGAGGCGCTCGCGTATTTCCAGAAGCTCTACACCATCGAGCGCGAGGTGGCCGAACTCGAGCATGACGATCGACGACGATTACGTCAGGAACAGGCCAAACCGGTTCTCGATGAATTCGAGATCTGGCTAAAAAGGCGACGGCAACAGGTGGCCAATGGTTCGGCAACGGCGAAAGCCATCGACTACAGCCTGCGACGCTGGGCTGCACTTATCCATTATCTTGACGATGGTCAGGTGCCGATCGACAACAACTGGATCGAGAACCGCATTCGCCCGATTGCCACCGGGAGGAAGAACTGGCTCTTCGCCGGCAGCCTGCGGGCCGGCCAACGCGCGGCCGCCATCATGAGCCTGATTCAGTCCGCCAAACTCAATGGCCATGACCCCTTCGCTTATCTGAAGGATGTCCTGTCGCGCTTGCCAACCCAGCCGTTCAGCAAAATCGTCGAACTTCTTCCGCATCGCTGGCAGAACCAACCCGCCTGACATTCCCATCAAGATGGGTTTGCCGGGCGCTTACAGAAGACCTTTGTTCCATCGATTTGAATCGGCCCAGTGGCCTGATAGACGAGAGCCGCCTTGGGGGAGATAAATTCAATTACGTAGGGCAGTGCCAAAGCGAGAAGTGGGATCATTACCCCCGTAACGATCAAAAGGAGCTTGCTTTGGATGCCGCGAGAAGACTCATCTCTTTCGGTGGGTTGCGACATGACGGTTGTGACCCCTAACGTG
>JARKPC010000183.1 GCA_029975435.1 Propionivibrio sp.
CTCCGGGGTCGCCCATCGTCACCGCCAGCCGTATCGCTTTACTCATCGCTATCCCTTTCTCTCTCCACTTCCGCTCAGCCGCTCGACCATCCGCACCAGATCCTCCCGAACTCCAAACGCTCCCGATCGGGAATGACAGGGGTCGCACAGATGGCACCAGTGAAAGATTATGGTTCGTTATGATAGAAATTGCAATACATCACCGAACGTTTTCTGGTAACCGGATACCGACCGCTTTCCGGCACGCGACGACCGCGAGGCACGACCCACGTCTCTCCTTGCCCGTGCGATAGAGCATCATGAACCGCATATCACGTGGCTGAGAGGACCGCTCCTGAGAAGGGGAAGATTCGTATTCAGCCTCGCGCGGGAGGCGCAGGAAAAGAAATGTCAACTGAAGTTTCGTGACGGGTATTGACAGATTGTGGAAGTTATATCAATCTACGCATCGAGGAACGTGGATCGCTTCAATGCAAAGAACGTTTCCCCCGCGGTCGACGCCACTTCGGCAACGATTGTGGAACGAAGTAAAACCAGATTTATTTATCTTGGAGGATCTGAAATGAACAAATTCCGCTTCGGTGTTTTTGTCGCGAGTATCGCCTGCCTGACCACGGGGTCGATGGCGTCGGCCGAAACGATCAAGATCGGAACACAGGAGCCCGGCGGCAGCTTCTATTCGGCCGGTGTCACCTTCGCCAAGCTGATCGACGACAACAAGGCCGCCGGCCTGACTACCGAAATCATTCCGCGCGGCGGGGCATTCGGCAATCCGACCGCCGTCGAAAAGGGCGTTGCCCAGTTCGGCTTCACCACCTCGAATACGGCGGCCTGGGCCCGCGATGGCCTCGAGGAAGTCTACAAGGGCGTGAAGGCCGAGAAGATCCGCACCGTGAGCGGATCGATGCAGGCCGCCTACACCATGGTCATCGCGCGCAAGGCTTATGTCGACTCGACCGGCTTCAAGAGCCTGGAGCAGATGCTCAAGGCGTCTACACTCCCGCGCATCGGCCTCAAGCCGACCGGCAGCCAGGTACCGATCATCGCCGACATGGTGTTCAAGACGATGGGCAGTAGCCTTGCCGAGCTGCGCGCCAAGGGCGCGATCACCCAGGCCTCCGCCGGACAGATCACCGGCATGCTCACCGACGGCCGCCTCGACATTTACATTGAAAACGCACCCGCCGGCCAAGCCACCGTCACCGAGATGACGCTGACCAACGACATGGTCTTCATTCCCTTCTCGGACAAGACGCTCGCCGATCTCGCCAAAGGCGGCTTGCCCACTGGAGTGATGTCGAAGAACACCTTCAAGGGCCAGAATGAAGATTATCGGAATCCGGTCAGTTCCACGGTCTTCATCACCAGCAAGGACGTGCCGGAGAAGGTCGTGTACGACGTCCTCAAGACGCTTGTCGACAACAAGGCCTACATCGCCGAGCAGCAAGCGGCCTTCAAGCTCTGGGATCCAGCCGCCGGTTGCCAGCCGCAGAACGCCGTGCTGGCCTTGCATCCCGGCGCCGAGAAACTCTGCAAGGAGCGCGGCTGGCTCAAGTAACCCCCTCGCCTGACAGGTCCGGCTCCGCCTCAGGGCGGAGCCGGATGGCAAAACGGGACATGCGGCGCGCGAAAGAAAGGCTCACGCGCTCGCACAAACTCTGGAACGCGCTGCGGACAACACACCATGATTACCTATCCAAAACTCCATCGCCTGCTATTTGTCATTCTGGCACTGGGATACTTCGCTTTCCTGCTCAAGCAGTTCTATTGGCCTGATCCGCCCATGCTGGCGGCACCGGTCCATGTCTTCCTGGCGATGGCGGTAACGACGCTGATGATCCCCTTCAAGTTCACCTCGCCGACGGCACGCTTCGTCGGCCGCGCCGTCGAATTGGCCATGGTGATCGCCTGTCTGCTGATCGCCGTCCACTACGTTCGCGAACTCAACCGCATGGAGACCCGTCTGCCGTACGTCGACGATGTCTTCATGATCGACAAAGCGGTATTCGTTGTTGGCACGCTGATGCTCCTGGAGGGGATACGCCGTTGCGTCGGCTGGAGCCTCCTGATCATGATTGTTGCGTTCCTGGCCTATGCAGCCTTCGGCTTTCTGGTGCCGCAGCCGATCGGATTTTCCGGCTTCGATCTCGCTCAGCTCACCGACATGATGTCGATGAACACCGACGGGCTGTTCGGCATCACGGCAACGACCTCGATCAACTTCGTGTTCTACTTCATCATGTTCGGCGCCGTCTTCGCGGCGACGGGCGGCGGCGCGCTATTCATCGACATCGCCATGATGGCGGCAGGGCGCCTCACCGGTGGAGCCGCCAAGGCCGCACTGATCGCCTCCGGGCTGTTCGGCACCATCTCGGGCTCGGCGGTCTCCAACGTCGTTGCCACTGGCGTGCTCACCATCCCGCTGATGCGCCGCGCCGGCTACTCCGCCGAACAAGCCGCCGCGACCGAAGCGATCGCCTCGACCGGCGGTCAGCTGATGCCGCCCGTCATGGGCATCGCCGCCTTTGTGATGGCCGACATGCTCGGTGTGCCCTACACCCGCATCGCGCTCGCCGGCATCATTCCGGCCTTTGCCTTTTACGGCGCGCTGTACGTCATCATCGACCTGCGCGCCCGCAAGACCGGCGTCGGGACCGTCAACTTCGATACCTCAACGCTCCCGCCGCTCGGGCCGCGCCTGCACCTGCTGATCGGCCCGCTGTCGCTGCTCGGCATGCTGTTCGCCGGCTTTTCGGCGCCGTTCGCGGCCTTCTACGCCTCGGCCATCGCCCTCGTGACCCCGCTGTTGCGCAAGAGCACGCGGTTCGACCTCGCCAAACTTTACGAGATCGCTCTTGATGTGCCCAAGCAGATGGCAACCCTGTCGATCCCGCTGTGCACCATCGGCATCATCATGGCGGTGGCCACACAGTCGAACCTGGCGTTGAAGTTCGTTACCGGTCTGACCGTTCTGGGCGGCGGCTATCTCTATCTGTCGCTATTTCTGATCGTCATCGGCTGCCTGATCATGGGCATGGGCCTGCCGACGGTGGCTGCCTACATCATCGGTTCGGTGATGTTCGTGCCGGCCTTGGTCGGTATGGGAGTCGACCGCTTGGCGGCGAACTTCTTCGTCATGTTCTTCTGCGTCCTCTCGATGGTGACGCCGCCGGTGGCGCTTGCCTCGTTCGCGGCCGCCGGCCTGGCAGGAGCCAACACCATGAAGACCGGCATGCTGGCGACGGGTCTGGGAGCGGTAAGCTTCCTGATCCCGTTCGGCTTCGTCACCGACCCGATCATCCTCTGGAGCGGCCCGATCACGTCGATCCTGATCGCCTTCTTCGGCATGATGTGCTCGACCGTCGCGTGGGCAGTGTTCATCCAGGGGTACTTCCACCAAAACCTCACCTTGGCGGAAAGGCTTATTTTCCTGGCGATCTGCGTCGGCATCGTCCTCGTCCACAGCCTCACCCCCGTCTGGTTCGCGTTGCTCGCCGCATTCTGGGTCATGACCGGCTGGTGCTTCCTGATACGACCGCGGTTTTTCAAGGATGAACGTCACGTGATCGCACCGCCACCGTCAGTCTCGGGTGAGGAGATCTTTGCCAACGCCAACACTGCGCACGAATCCACAACGGGCGACTGACTTCACGGGTCTGCATTGCGTATGGCAGGCAGCCAGCAAGTCAACGCTGGCTGCCGCCAGAATTGCCGCCCCTGGCAAGTTAACTCGCGCGAGTTTCCCTCCGGCTCGTAAGCCTCAACCAACCTTACTCCGTTTCAAGACAAGGACAGAAAAATGTTCAAACCTCAAGGCATCATCGTTCCCATCATCACCCCGATGAACGATGACGAAAGCTTCAACGAAGCGCAGTTCCGCATCGAAATCAACCGTCTGATCGATGGCGGCGTTTCCGGCATCTTCGCCCTTGGCACAAATGGCGAGGTGTATGCGCTGAACGAGGAAGAAAAGCTGAGAGTGCTGAAAGTCGCCGTGGACGAAGTCAAGGGCCGCGTGCCCGTCTACGCCGGCACCGGCTGCATCGGCACCAAGGAAACCGCCGAAATGTCGAAGAAGGCGGAAGACCTCGGTGTCGACGCACTTTCGGTGGTCTCGCCCTACTTCGTGAGCGTCTCCCAGGACGATCTCTACCGTCACTTCAGCGCCGTCGCCAAGAGCGTGAAACTGCCGATTCTGCTGTACAACATGCCCGCCCGCACGGGCAACAACATCAACTACACGACCGTCAAGAAACTGGTCGCGGAGAACCCCAACATCGTCGGCGCCAAGGACTCCAGCGGCAATTTCGACAACACCCTGCGCTACATCGAAGATACCGGCGGCCAGGTCAGCGTCCTCGCCGGCAACGATTCGCTGATCCTGTGGACCCTGCTCGCCGGCGGGACCGGCGCCATCTCCGGATGGTCCAATGTCTTCCCGAAACTGATCTGCAGCATTTACGACTACTGGTCCCAAGGCAACTTCGAAGCCGCCAACAAAGCGCAGCGAGCCATCCGCCCCTTCCGCGACGTCATGGCGCTGGGCAACCCCAACTCCATCGTCAAGCGTTCGCTGAACCTGCTCGGACACAAGGTCGGCCCGGCCCGAGAACCCGCCAGCGGCATCGACCCGAAAATCGACGCCGCCCTCAAGGCCGCGTTCGAAGGCTATACGGAATAAGGGCGGGCAGCATGGCGAAAGTCGTCATCACACAGAGACTTCATGAGAAAGGCATGCAGTTCCTGGAGCAGCACGCCCAGGCCGTCATCGCCGGAACGGGCAATCCGCGCGAACTCGATCCGTTCCTGGCGGACGCGGACGGGTTGATCATCCGCATCGGCTCCATCGACCGGCAAGGCCTGCTCGCTGCCAGGAACCTGAAAGTCATCGGCCGCCCGGGCGTCGGCGTCGACGATGTGGATGTCGCGACCTGCACGGAACTCGGCATCCCGGTCGTCATCGTGCCGGGCGCCAATACGCGCTCCGTTGCCGAACACGCCATGCTGCTGATGTTTGCCGTGGCCAAGGATCTGATCCGCTCCGACCAGGAAACGCGGCGCGGCAACTTCGGTATCCGCTCCAGCTTCAAAGCCTATGAATTGAACGGCAGAACGCTTGGCCTCATCGGCGGCGGCGCCATCGGTTCCGAATTCGGGCGCATGGCTCAAGGCATCGGCATGAAGGTCATGGTCTACGACCCCTTCCTGAAGAAGGAAGAGGTGGAAGCCCGAAGCTGGCGCCACGTCGCCAGCCTTGACGATCTTTACCGCGACGCGGACGTCATCTCCATTCATGTACCGCTGACCGAGCAGACCCGAAACATGATTGGCGATCGTGAATTCGGCCTGATGAATAGGGACGCCATTCTCATCAACTGTGCGCGCGGCGGCATCATCGACGAAAACGCGCTGTACCGGGCGCTCAAGGAAAACCGCATCCAAGGCGTGGGTACCGACGTACTGGCCAAAGAACCTTTCGACACAACCAGCCCACTGATGTCGTTGGACAACTTCGTCCTCACGCCGCACATGGCCGGCCAAACCAGGGAAGCCGCAGCCGGCGTCGCCACGGGCGCGGTAGCCGGTGTTCTTGCAGTCATCAACGGTGAGAAATGGCCGAAGGTGTGCAACCCGGAGGTCTATAACCACCCGCGCTGGAAATAATCTGCAACAGTCACAGACTTGGCAATAAATGTAACAGGTGGATCTATCGATCTTTACAAATGTATTGACCACCAAGACAGACAACCTATAGGAATCAGTCAGATAAAGCTTGGCATGCAAAGTGCACATAGCTTTGATCAAACTGACCAGAGAATTACAACCGGAAATTTGGCTGAACAAGGAGGGTCTAATGAAGAAAGCCAACCACGATACGTATGTCGGCATCGTTTTCCTGCTTTTTTGCGGGTTCGCCTGGTGGCAGATATCCAAGCTGCCTCTCGGCGTGGGTTACAAGGACACCATCGGACCGGAATTTTTTCCTGGCGTGATGACCGCCACCATCGCCATCCTTTCCGTCTCGCTGATCATCCGCAGCCTGTGGCGTAGTGCTCGGGAGGCAGACACGCCCCCCACTCTCGCCGCCGGCAATATCCTTCTACGCATCGCCTTCTTCATAGTTCTTCTGGTTGTCTACATCCTGACCTACGAACCGTTGGGATTCCTGCTGTCGTCCGCAATCGTACTGCCTGCCGGCATGGTCATGCTCGGAGAAAAGCGACTCAGCCAGATACTGTTGTTCCCCGCCGTGATCATCGGAGTGGGATACATAGGCTTTACAAAAATCATGATGGTGCCTCTGCCGGAATTTCCGACGCACCTTTTCTGAAACGCCGGAATGCCCTGTACGAATCATTTCTGAGGAGGCTCAATGCAACCCCCTGATACTCTAGGTTTTGTCCTTGCGGTCTTCAGACCTGAATGCCTATGGGCAATTTTCGTCGGTGTCTTTGGCGGAACGGTCATCGGCGCTTTGCCGGGACTAACCGCCACCATGGGCGTCGCCCTGCTGATTCCCCTGACGTTCGGCATGGACCCGGTCATCGGATTGAACATGCTGATCGGCATTTACGTCGGAGGCATTTACGGCGGCTGCATCTCGTCCATTCTGGTCAAGACTCCGGGCACCCCGGCGTCGGCCGCGACGGTGCTCGACGGTTACCCATTGGCGCAGAAAGGACAGGCCATGAAGGCACTCGGAATGGCCACCATAGCTTCGGGCATCGGCGGCCTCTTCTCCTGCGTGGTGCTCGCGTTCATGGCCCCCATGCTGGCCAGCATGGCCCTGAAGTTCGGCCCGGCAGAATACTTCTCCCTCGCCACTTTCGGACTCGCCATCATTGCCAGCCTCTCCAGTGACATTCTCAAGGGCATTTTGGTGGGTTGCCTGGGAATGCTGCTCTCCTGCATCGGTGCCGACCCTATCGGCGGTGTCCAGCGCTTCACTTTCGGCGCCACCGGTTTCGCGGATGGCGTTGCGTTCATACCAGCCCTGATCGGTCTCTTCGCCATTTCCGAAGTCATGGTCCAGATCGAGCACATTTTTGAAAAGACCGAGGTGACGATCAAGTTGTCCGGCAGCATTCCCACCCTGAAAGAAACCCTTGCCTGCTGGAAAACCCTGCTTCGCGGCTCCATTATCGGCACGATCGTCGGGATCATCCCCGGAACTGGTTCTGGAACAGCCTCCTGGATCGCCTACAGCGAGGCCAAGCGGACATCCAAGCACCCGGAACGCTATGGCACGGGGGAACTTGACGGGGTGGCCGCAACGGAGAGCGCCAACAACGCCGTCTGCGGCGGTGCCCTGGTGCCCTTGCTCGCCCTCGGCATTCCCGGCGACTCGGTCACCGCGGTTCTGGTCGGCGGACTGATGATCCAGGGACTGGCTCCAGGACCGATGCTGTTCGCGGAACGCCCCGACGTCGTAATCGGGATTTTCACCGGCAGTTTCTTGGCCAACATCTTCATGATAATCATCGGTCTTCTGGGTGTCGGACTGTTCGCCCAGGTACTGAAGATTCCAAAGCGCACGCTGGTCATGGCCATTGTCATGTTCTGCGTCCTCGGTTCCTACGCCATCAACATGAACGTGGCCGACCTCTACACCATGCTGATCTTCGGCGTTGTGGGCTACTTCCTGCAGAAATACAACTTCTCCCTGGCGGCCGTGTGCATTTCCCTGATACTCGGTCCTCTGGCCGAGGAGAATCTGCGCCTGGCCTACATTGCCAACAAGGGCGACCTCACGGTGTTCGTGACACGGCCGCTTTCCGCTCTATTCGTCTTTCTGACCGTTTTCTCGCTGTTCTGGCCCATTTACCGCGAATGGAAAACCGGCAAGAAAATCCCGCAATAGCACCACCCCTTCAAATACCAAGGAGAGAGTCCATGAAAAAACTCGCAACCATCCTCGTGACAGCATGCGTCCTGACGGCTGGCTTTTCCGTGACAGCGGCGGCTGCCGATTTTCCTCAGCGCCCCGTGACCATCGTCGTTCCCTGGGGTGCCGGCGGTGGTTCCGACATCATTGCCCGTGCCCTGGCCAAACCCCTGGAAAAGGAACTCGGCAAACCAGTCATCATCACCAATAAGCCGGGCGGGTCGGGCACGGTCGGAACCAGTGCCGTCGCACACTCCCGCCCCGACGGCTATACCGTCGGCCTGATCAACAACACGGGCCTGATCCACCAGATCCACTACGGCGGTCTCGATTACACCAAAGCGGACCTCGATCCCCTCGCCCTCTTCCTTCGCGTTCCGGTATTCCTGGTGGTGAATAGCGCATCTCCCATCAAGAACCTCAACGACTACGTGAAGGCCGCCAAGGAAAAGAACGGTTCGATGACGCTCGGTGTTGCAGCCGTCGGCGGCGGCACTCACCTTCCCATCGAGTTGTTCTTCAAGGCTGCCGGCATCAAGACCCAGCCGATGCCGTCCAAAAGCGGGGGAAGCGGTGTAATCACCTCGCTGGTCGGCAACCACATCGATTCCGCCGTGCTGCACCCGTCGGAAGTCTATGGTCAATACAAGGCCGGAGCCCTGCGCGTACTGGGCGTCCTGGACGACAAGCGTCTCGAAGCTTACCCCGACGTCCCGACCTTCAAGGAGCAGGGTTACAACGTTACCGGTCAGGTCTGGCGTTCTTTCGTCGTACCGAAAAATACGCCTAAGGACGTGAAGGACATTTTGGTGAAGGCACTGGAGAAAGCCACCAAGGACGCAACCTATCTGGAAACGCTCGAAAAACTCGGCGATTTGCCGACCTGGATGGGCCCGGCGGAATTCGCCAAGTATCTTGACGAAGATGACGCGAAACTTCTCGCCATCATCAAGGATCTCGACCTGTACAACAAGAACACGAAGTAGCAATAAATAAAGCCCCGCGGAAATGCGGGGCTGTCACGAAGCATGCTTTCTGACCAAGCCGCCGACATCAACGGCGGCTTGGTCATTTATGCCCAGCGGGGATGCTGATACGCCTGCGGGTTCGCCACATGTGGCCAGCGTTCGCCGCGCAACACAGCCAGCGTTCCTTGGGCAGTCAATTGTGACGTCCTCGACGCCGATTCCCTGGTCAAGGCTGCCATATGCGGCGTGGCGATGAAGTTGGGCAACGAGAAGAGGCGGTTGTCCTTCTTCATCGGTTCGTCGGCCATCACATCCACGGCGGCACCTGCCAGATGCCCCGAGTTCAACACGTCGAACAGCGCCACCTCGTCCACGATCTCGCCGCGAGCACAGTTGACGAGAAATGCGCCGGGTTTCATGGCCGCAAACTGCGACGCGCCAAACATGTTTGCCGTCTCCTTGGTCGCGGGCATGTGCAGCGAAAAGACGTCACACGACGTCAGCAGGCCATTCAGCTCGGGTTCGTGCGTGTACCCAAACCCTTGAACGACCTCGGCAGGGACGAACCGGTCATACACCGAAACTTCCATCTCATTATTCCGGCAGATCCGCGCTGTTTCCTTGCCGATGTGCCCGAAACCGGCAATGCCGACGCGCTTGCCCATCAATTCGATGGCTGCGTATTTGTTGCGGATGCCGAACTCGCCCTTGGCAGTCTTCTCATGACTTTCGTAAACGTTCTTGGTAATCGCGTAGATCAACGCCACGGCATGCTCGGCAACAGAACGCAGATTGGTTCCCGGCGCGACCACCACCGGAATGCCGAGTTCAGTCGCCGCCTCCATGTCCACGGTATCGACCCCCACGCCAGGGCGCGAAATGACGCGTAGCTTGGGGCACGCCTCCATGAGATCCCGGCCGATGCGGCCGACACGTAGCACGATGCCGTCTGCCTGCTTGACCAGATCAATGTTTTTTCTCAGGTCGGACGAATCGGCCACCACGGTTTTGGCCCCCTGCTCCAGGACCGCCATTCCATCCTCGTACAAACGATGAGACAACAGAACGACGCTCACGCTCTCACCTCCCGGAATTCCTTGATCAACGTCCAGATTTCATCGATTTTCGCGTCGATGCGTTTTTCCTCGTCAGGCTGGATCGGCTCGGTCGGCCGGATGACGCGCTTGTCGCAGAAGCCGAGTCGGCTGATCGCGTACTTGGTCGAAGCGGTCTGGCTCTTCGTCATCGGCCAGATCGCCGAAATTTCCGAAATGAGATCGTTGCAGGCCATGGTGTTGGCGATGTCGCCTTTCCGGCCATACTCGTACATCCTGATATGGGGTTCGGGGAACAATGGCGCCATCGAGGGAATGTAGCCGTCGGCGCCCAGCAGCAGGCTTGCCGCAGCGAGATTCGTTGCGCCTTGCAGCAAGGCGAAGTCGGTTCCCTTGAAATGGGACAAGCATTTCTGGAAATCGGGAAAGGAACCGGACGTATCCTTGTAGCCGACAACCTTGTCGATCCTGGCGATCTTGAAGACGGTTTCCGCTTTCAGCGTCTGCCCGGTAAAGGGCGGGATGTTGTAGATGATCAGGTCGATGTCCGTGTGCCGGGCAATCTCCTCGAAATGGCGGACGGTTTCTTCCTGCGTCGCATGCCGTGCGTAGAACACCGGCGTGATGACCGCCGCCGTGCCACCCATCTGCTCCAGGCTCTTTATGTTGTCGATGACGCGGCGGGTGCTGCTGTCCATCACGCCGCTCATCACCGGCACGCGCCCTGCCGTTTCGTCGATAGCGATCCTGATGGCGCGATCGCGTTCCTTCTGGGTCAGTGCCAGACACTCGCCGTTGGAACCGGCAACGAAAATGCCATGAATGCCATTCTCGATGCAGTGGCTGATCAGCTTGCGAAAGCCTTTTTCATCGACATTCTCATATTCGTCGACCGGCGTGATGATCGGCGGGATCACCCCGACGTATTTCTTTGCCATTCTGCTTCTCCTTTTTTTCAGATCTTCGTTGCGTTGAGTATTTCCTCAGGGCGAATGTTGTCGACCTGCCCATAGATACACAGAGCGTCGACGAATCCCCCCGGTCCGTATTCGAAGACGTGCCATTCGAGCTCATCGAAATGCAGCACCATGTCCTTGCGCAGCATGACCTTCTCATTCAGGCAATCCTTCGACGGCCCCTTCCTGATCCAACCGTCCCTGGCCTCGATGATGTACACGGTCTCCTCGGCGTGCTGATGCGGCTCCATCGGCCCGCTTTCTACCGAATAGTGCGCAAAGGAGACGGTCATTTTCTTGCTGTCCGAAACAGAGTTCTTCCCGACGGCACGCTGGATGATTCGGCCCGGCAACTTGTCCTGCTCGATATCTTCTCGTAGTAGTACGCGCATTTACTGAAACCTCTCAATTTGAGTTATCCGGTGTTAATCGCCAATGCATTTCAGCAGAAACCATGCCATTGGATAACAGACTGTTTTTACGCTGCCTTTGAACACCGTGCTATTTCATGTGTAACGCTGATTCGTTACACTCGGAACTCCATTGAAATCCATCTCCCTGCGGACCAAATACATCATGTCTAGAATTGCGCTGATCACCTCGGACCCGGAACTTTTCGATCAAGCCGGTCGCATCTGCGCTGAACTGGGACTGCAGCAGGAAATCGATCTGTATCTGGCACACCTCTCGGACGCCGTAAAACTGGCAGAAAAACTGAAGCACGAGGGAGTTGACGTCGTGATTGCGCGTGGCGGATTGGCTCTGCTGATCCTCGCCGCCGGCGTCAACATTCCGGTCGTCGAAATCGTCATCACCGGACAGGATCTCGCCCGCATCTTCCTTGACGCGAAGCGGGTTACCGGGCTCGAACGCCCGCGTGCGGCATTCATCGCGTTCGACAACATGGTGGCCGACGTCGAGATCATTGCGCGCATCACCAACATCGATCTGACGATCTACCGACTGCAAACGAACGAAGACATTCCGGTCATGATCGATGCGGTCGCCGATCTCGACTACGACGTCATTCTCGGCGGCACCAAAACCGTGGCTTTGGCCCGAAAGCGTGGCTTAAGGGCGACACTGCTGCAGTCTGGACCACTGTCGACGAAGAACGCGATTCTTGAAGCCAAGAAGATCGAGCTAGGGCGGCAAATCGAAAAGGAAGAAGCCGGGAAATTCCGCGCGCTGATCGACTTCTCACTCGAAGGCATCATCAGCGTTGATCGCGACAAGCGGATTCAGATCATCAATCCGGCCGCCCGGATGCTTCTGGACTGCACCACTGACGATCTGCAAGGGCGGCCGATCAGCGCTTTGCTGAACGTGCCGGAAATCGACCGCTGCCTGCAGGAGGGAAAGGAGATCCGGGGCCACGTGATACAGCGCGACAACCTTTGGATTAGCCTGAACCTCGGTCCGATCATCGTCAATCAGGCACCGATCGGGGCCTTCATCACTTTCCAGGAAATCAGCCGCATCCAGGATGCCGAAGCGACGATTCGCAACGAGGTGCTCGTCAAGAAATTCCAGGCCAAATACAGTCTGGAGGACGTCCAGGGACGTTCACCACAAATCGTCGAAGCGAAGCGGATCGCCGGGGAAATCGCGCGCACCGACGCGACCACGTTGATCATCGGCGAATCGGGAACCGGCAAGGAGCTTTTCGCGCAAGGCATCCATAACCTGAGCGAACGCAGGAACGGACCGTTCGTTGCCGTCAACTGCGCCGCCCTGCCGCCCAGTCTCCTCGAAAGCGAGTTGTTCGGCTACGTCGAGGGCGCGTTTACCGGAGCCACAAAAAAGGGCAAGCCCGGCCTGTTTGAAATGGCGCACCGCGGGACCCTGTTTCTCGACGAAATTTCCGAGATGGACAAGTACGGACAAAGCCGGCTGCTGCGTGCGCTCCAGGAAAAGCAGATCATGCGTCTTGGGGGAGACCAGTACATCCCGGTCAACGTTCGTATCATCGCTGCCTCCAACCGCAATCTGCCGCAACTCATAGAAACCAGAGAGTTCAGGCAGGACCTTTACTATCGCCTCAAGGTACTGGTGCTCAATCTCCCGCAGTTGCGGCAACGCAGCGGCGACATCGAATTCCTCGCACGCGAATTCGTCAAGCGCCACTGCCGTCAGTACAAACGGCGCATCGAACTGAACGCCGATGCCTACGAGGCGCTGTCGCGTTACCCGTGGCCGGGGAACATCAGGGAACTGGCGCATTTCATAGAACGCCTCACCGTCACGTCCGGCAGCCGGGAAATCGACGCTATGGCGATCTCGCGCCTTCTCGAGAACCGCGAGTATGAAAGCGTCGGCCCGCCCCCCGAAGCTCAGGCCTCCCGGAACCGGCAGACCGAGGATGTCGCAATTGTTTCAACGCTCGAAGCCAATCGCTACAACATCAAGAAAACGGCATTGGATCTTGGCATGTCGAGACCCACGCTTTATCGGAAATTACGGCAATACCGGATCCAGATAAAGAAAACCTTTTGAGAAACATCTTCTTCAGCCTTTTTGCACAGCACGTATCGCCGCGGCCCGGCGTAAAATTCCTGGCTTTGCAGCACCGACCGGCGCGTCGCCTTGCCTAGTGCCATTGATTACCCTTTCCGGACAAAGGAATCGACCGTGAAGATTAAAAGCCAGCGCGATTTCGTCTCCGGAATCGCACTCGTCATCGTCGGCGCTGCATTCGCCGTCGGCGCTACCAATTACGATTTCGGGTCGGCCGTCCGCCCTGGCCCCGGTTACTTCCCTTTCGGACTGGGCATTTTGTTGGCCATTCTGGGACTCATCATTCTTTACACTTCCATGGTGCAGGATCGGGAGGATGGCGACCCTATCGGATCGATCCCCTGGCGGCCGTTGCTCTGCGTCGTCGGCGCCATCGCCTTCTTCGGGTTTTCCCTGACGCGGCTTGGATTCCTGATCAGTTTCCCGGTCATGATCGTTCTGACGTCGGCCGGAGGCCGCGAATTCACCTGGAGAGATGCGCTGCTCAACGCGGGAGTCCTGACCGCTCTCTCGTACCTGCTCTTCATCTACGGCCTACAACTGAACATCCCGCTCTGGCCGGCCTGATCACCTATTGAAAAACAAGAAAAATGGACCTTCTGAACAATCTCTGCATCGGCTTCCAGACTTCGCTGTCACTGATCAATCTCTGGTACGCCTTCCTTGGCGCCATGCTCGGCACGCTGATCGGCGTGCTTCCCGGTATCGGGCCGATCGCCACGATCGCCATGTTGTTGCCGTCAATGTACTCGCTGCAACCGACTTCGGCGCTGATCATGCTGGCCGGCATCTATTACGGCGCGCAATACGGAGGCTCGACAACGGCCATTCTGATCAACGTACCCGGCGAGGCGTCGTCGGTCGTCACCGCCCTCGATGGCTACCAGATGGCGCGCAACGGCCGGGCCGGGCCAGCCCTGGCCGCTGCCGCCCTGAGTTCCTTTTTTGCCGGCACGGTTGGCACGCTGGCCGTCGCCGCGTTTGCCCCGCCATTGACCACCCTCGCTTTCGAATTCGGCGCACCGGAGTATTGCGCATTGATGTTCCTGGGCCTGATTGGCGCGGTCGTGCTTGCTTCCGGGTCGCTGCCCAAGGCCTTGGCCATGGTCGTTCTCGGCCTGTTGCTCGGGCAGATCAATACTGACGTAATCACCGCCGTCTCCCGCTTCAGCTTCGACATTCCGGAGCTGACCGACGGCATCAATTTCGTAGTGATCGCGATGGGCTTGTTCAGTTTCGGAGAGATCATCGCCAACCTCGGCAAGTCGGCAGAGCACCGCGAAGTATTTGTCAAAAAGGTCACCGGATTGATGCCGACTCGGCAAGACTTTAAGGATTCGGCGCCGGCAGCGGCACGAGGAACGCTGATTGGTTGCCTGCTCGGCGTCTTGCCGGGCGCCGGTCCGATTCTGGCTTCCTTTACGTCTTACACCGTGGAAAAGAAGATTGCGAAGGCTCCCGAGACGTTCGGCAAGGGCGCCATAGAGGGCGTTGCTGCGCCTGAAGCGGCAAACAACTCCGCGGCACAGACCTCGTTCATCCCGATGCTCACCCTGGGCATCCCGACCAGCGCGGTCATGGCCCTGATGGTCGGTGCCATGACACTGATGGGCATTCAGCCAGGCCCCCAGGTGATGACCAGCAACCCCACGCTGTTCTGGGGGTTGATCACCTCGATGTGGGTCGGAAACCTGATGCTGGTCGTGCTCAACCTGCCGCTGATCGGCATTTGGGTCAGGCTGCTGACCGTACCCTACCGCTTCCTGTTTCCGGCAATCATGGCATTCTGCGCGATCGGCGTTTATTCCCTGTCGAACAACACCTTCGATGTGTATTGCGCCGCGGCATTCGCCGTCATCGGCTTCCTGTTCCACAAGCTCGGCCTTGAACCTGCTCCCCTGATCCTCGGCTTCATCCTGGGACCGATGATGGAAGAAAACCTGCGCCGCGCCCTCCTCATGGCCCGTGGCGACTGGAGCATCTTCCTCACCCGGCCGATCGCCGCCGTCATGATCGCCATTTCCGCCATCCTGATGATCGTGATCACCGTGCCTGCGATCAGCAAGAAGCGGGAAGAAGTGTTCGTCGAAGAGGAATGACTCTCCGCAACGGTAATTGGACTAAAATTGCCGGTCTGCAATAAACAGCGGCCGCGCCAATGAACACGATTCTCCAAAGGAAGCTCAGGATCTGCCTTTTCACTGCCATTTTCGGCGCATGGCAATTGTATGCCCATGCCTTGCCCAAGGCAGCAGAAAACGAGGAAGCTCCGGTGGTTATTGCCGCCGACGTGGCGAAACCCAAAGCAACGTCGAAGAAGCCGGCAAAGAAAGAGGTACAGAAAAAGGCTCCGCCGGCCGCCAAGCCCAAGCCCCACAACCCGCCCCCTGCGCCGAAGAAGGGCAAGACGACCTCTGAAAAGAAATAGACGATTCATCAGGTGCTTCCTCGCCGCATCCGGCGAACCGGCCGCTCATTCATTCCTTGCTGACGGAGTCAGTCATGCCTCGTATCCTGCTTGCCGCAGGCTTCACCCTGTCCTTCCTCGCCGCACCGGCATTCGCGCAAATGCCGCGCATCGATTTATCCGCCGGCTTCCATCGCATCGAAGCGGAAGTTGCGGCCGACCTGCCCAACCGGATGCAAGGCTTGATGATGCGCAAGAGCATGCCGGCCAACCACGGGATGCTTTTTGTCTTCCCGCAGGCCGAACGTCATTGCATGTGGATGCGCAACACCTTCCTGCCGCTGTCCGTCGCGTTTCTGGATGAACAGGGCCGCATCCTGAACATAGAGAACATGCAGCCGCAAACCGAAAACAATCACTGTGCCGCTGCGCCAGCGCGCTTTGCGCTGGAGATGAATCGCGGCTGGTTTGCCGATAAGGGCATCAAGCCCGGGCAGCGCATCGGAGGACTGGAAAAAGCTCCAGCCCCGCAATAATTCGTCCGGCCTTGGTTATGAATGACAGGAGCAGGAAGGGGTGGCGTGAACGTTCGCCGCTCATGCGGGGCACCACCGGCATCAAAACGTGGCTGACGGACAGCGGATCGCTGACCGGGCGGCTGCAAGCCCTCGGCTCTTTCTCGGTCGTGCTGCAGAACCAGCGCCTGGCGAAACCGACAGACGACGAAGCGGCGGAACTCGGTCTCGGACGTACGCAACTGGCGTGGATACGGGAGGTCGCGCTGCTCCTCGATGGTCGGCCGGTGGTGTTCGCGCACACCGTTCTGCCGCGCCACCCGCGCGGCCCGATGACCCGGTGGCTGGAGCGCTTGGGCAACCGCTCGCTAGGCGCGCTTCTGTTCGCGCATCCGCGCTTCTTGCGCGGACCTCTCGCCGCACGGCGGCTCGATCGGCGGCACGCCCTCTTCCAACCCTCCATAAAGGCATTGCATCTCGCCGATGTACTGCCTCCTGCGCTCTGGGCAAGGCGGTCACGCTTCTCGTTCGGCGAGCAATCCATCCTGGTTACCGAAGTCTTCTCGCCGGCTGTTGCAAAATTCCGCTCGACGCGGGGGGATTAGCCCTGTAGAATTCGCGCCTCGTTGCTGGTCCTATTGGGCAACGACTACGCGCTTCGCGAACCTGGCCGCATTCTAAAGCCCTCCTGCCTCCTGGTGCTGACTCATAAAGCACCGCCCTGGCACAAAGCTTTGTGCCGAAAAGTCCGAATTCTCCGCCCCGGCAGAGTCTCTCTTCGCTATTTCGATGGTTGGCGTTGCATTACCCCGCATCCGTGCGCCGTGACTTCGGTGCGCGGTGCTGTACTTTACGAAAGAGAAACATGTCCTTTGCAGAAATCGGGCTTAACGAAGCCGTCCTTAAAGCCCTCATCGATTCGGGTTACACCGAACCCACCCCGGTCCAGGCCCAGGCCATCCCCGCCGCCATCGCCGGCCGCGATCTCCTGGTATCGTCGCAGACCGGCTCCGGCAAAACAGCCGCCTTCATGCTGCCGGCACTGCACCGCCTGGCAGCGCAGGAACGCCGTCCCTTCGTTCCCACGTCCCGTCGCACCCCCAACCAGGAGCGCCAGTCCGCCCGATCGCGCGGCAAGGAGCGTCCGCGCTTCCAGGCGGCGCAACCCAGGATGCTGGTTCTCACACCGACGCGCGAACTCGCGCTGCAGGTCACGGCCGCCACGGAAAAATACGGCACGCACATCCGCCACCTGAAGGCCGTCGCCATTCTCGGCGGGATGCCTTATCCCAAGCAGATGGAACTGCTCGCGCGCAACCCGGAAATCCTGGTAGCCACCCCCGGACGCCTGATCGATCACATGGAATCGGGAAAAATCAACTTCTCGGAACTGCAGATGCTGGTTCTCGATGAAGCCGACCGCATGCTGGACATGGGATTCATCGAGGACATCGAAAAAATCGTCGCAGCGACGCCGGAAACCCGCCAGACCATGCTCTTCTCCGCCACGCTCGACGGCCTGGTGGGCAAGATCGCCCGCGACATCACGCGCGACGCGCTGCAGATCAGCGTCGATTCGTCGCACTCGAAACACGATAACATCGAACAGCGCCTGCACTTCGTCGACGACCTCTCGCACAAGAACCGCCTGCTCGACCACCTGCTGCGCGACATCTCGATCGACCAGGCCGTCGTCTTCACCGCCACCAAGCGCGAAGCCGACAACCTCTCCGACCGCCTGAACCTGGCGGGTTTCAACGCCGCTCCGCTGCATGGCGACATGCACCAGGGCGCGCGCAACCGCACCCTCACCGCCATGCGCCGCGGACAGGTTCGCATTCTCGTGGCCACCGACGTGGCGGCGCGCGGGATCGACGTGCCGACCATTACGCACGTTTTCAACTATGACCTGCCCAAGTTCGCCGAAGACTACGTGCACCGCATCGGCCGAACCGGGCGAGCCGGGCGCAACGGAATCGCCATCTCGCTGGTCAATCACGCCGAGCATTTCAACGTCCGGAAGATCGAGCGTTTTACCAAGCAGTCCATTCCGGTTGAAATTGTCGCCGGCCATGAACCGGTTCGCCGGCCGGCCACGAAACAGGCACGCCCGGGCGGCAAGAGCAACGCACGCCCATCGCACGACGCGTGGAAACACAAGGGCAGTCACGGAACGGGCAAGCCCGCCGGCCGTAGCCAAGGCCGTGCCAGCACGCCGGGCAACCATCAGCATCAGGCCACTTCGGCAAAATCCCCGCGCAATGCTCCGTCCGCCACCGGACGCGCCGGCGCTTCGCGTCGGCATGACTGGCAGTAGTGCTCCGACAGGGGTCCGGCCATTCCTCCGGGCTCCTGATCACTCTGTGTCCGGAAGGCGTGTTGGGGTAGGATAGTCCGTCGCCATGTATTGCGCGGAGACAAACCATGAGTCCGGAACTGCTTGTCAATTGGACGGATCACGACAGCTATCTTCAAAAGGTTCTGCTGCTGGCTAAGCAGACGTTGCGCATCTTTGACGAAGATCTCACCCGACTCGGGCTGGAGAAGCCCGAGAACGCCCTATTCCTGCGTCGTTTGCTGACCAGCGAAAGGCAAAACACGCTGACGGTTGTCGTGAGAAACGCGAATCCGTTCCGGCGAAGCAGTCCGCGCCTGATGAGACTGCTCGCCGATTTCCCCGACACGATGAAAATCTACGAATGCGCACCCCAACTTGCCAGCCTGAGCGACTCCATGGTTCTGGCCGACGGGAATCACGCTCTCGTTCGATTCCATAAAGACCACGTCCGGTCAAAGGCAATAATCGACAACGCGGACGAGTGCCGGCCCTACATCCTCCGCTTCGAAGAGATTCTCAAGGAAGGCGGCACACCGATCAGCGCCACGACGCTCGGCCTGTAGGAGCGCATAGCGAGCGGCAAAACCAGGCGCGGCAAGCATTTATGCTGTTATAATTTGAGGTTGATCGGTCATGGACCGGTCAACCAATCGCTATTTGTTGCGTTGAAAAAGTTGTTGGTTCGTTGTAGTTGTCATGTTGTTGTTTTTTTATGATAGGAATGTTCAAAATGAAAAACTCGCTCCTCGTTGCCGCCCTCGTTGCCTTGACTCTGACCGCTTGCGGCAAAAAGGAAGAAGCTCCCGCTCCTGCTCCTACCCCGGCACCGGCTGCTGCCGCCCCCGCCGCTCCGGCCCCAGCTCCCGAGGCTGCCCCGGCTCCTGCCGCGGCTCCGGCTGCTGACGCAACCGCCGCTGCTCCGGCCGCCCCTGCGGCTGATGCCAAACCGGCTGACGCTGCCGCTCCCGCCGCACCTGCTGCTGCCGACGCTGCCAAGAAGTAATTCTTCTTGCTCCGAATCAAGCCGGCAGCTGCCGGCTTTTTTTATGCGTTCGTATTCACAACGATCGCCAACCAAAGCCGTCTTGTTGCGAAGCCACGCCAACCCAACTCTCTTCGCACCCCAGGGCTTCGGCCACCGCCTTCCTCACCAGACTCGGGCGGTTGTTCTGTTCGCTGAGATGTGCCGCGACAAAGTGCTGCAGGCGGCTTGAATTGATCGTTCGCAGCAAGGATGCCGCCTGTTGATTGTCGAGATGTCCGAAATCGCCTGATATACGCCTTTTAAGCATCGCCGGATATGTCGAATCCGCCAGCAATTCCGAGTCGTGATTGCATTCCAGCACCAACGCATCACAACCGTCGAGAACGTCGACGATATGCGCAGTAATTTTCCCGCAGTCGGTGAGCACTCCGAGGCGGCGGACACCATCGGAAAACGCGTACTGGACAGGCTCCCGCGCATCGTGGGGAACCGGAAAAGGCGTTATCTGAAGGCTCGAAATACCGAACGGCGCGTGACCGTCAATGACCCGGTACTCCGCTTGACGCTCGTTGTCGTTCTCGACGAAACCAAACGTCCCGTGCGTGAGATAGACGGGAATCCCGAAACGGCAGGCGAACCGGTTGACGCCGGCGATGTGGTCGCTGTGTTCGTGAGTGACCAGAATGCCTGTGATCTCCTCCGGAAGAACGGACAGCCGGGCGAGCCGGCTGACCATGGTCCTGACCGAGAAGCCGCAATCGAGGAGGATCTTCGCTTCACCGGCGTCGACAATCAGGGAATTTCCCCGACTGCCGCTGCCAAGCGATGCGAAACGTATCACTTCAACTGTTCGAACAACAGGCCGATGATCTTCTTCGACGTATCGGACTGATCCACGCCGCCCTCCGCGGAAAGTACCTGAACAGTCGTCAACGCCCTGCCACCGTCCTTTACGAAAACCCGATACTTGGTTTGCGGATCTGGAGCGGAAGGTTTCCAGAAAGCCAGTTTTGATAGCAGTCCGGGATCCTTGTTCTGCGCATCGCTTTCGGGATCGACGTACCGAACGTAGTAAAGCCCCTTGGAGCGATCACGATCTTCCACGGTGAAACCGACACGATCCAGCGCCAATCCAACGCGACGCCAGGCGCGGTCGAAGGATTCCTGGACCTCCAGAGTTCCGGCGCCATCGGCGGCGCGCGCCAGCTTCGCCCGGTCGGCAGGCCGGCTCTTTGCTTCCGCCATTTCGAGTTGCGAGCGCCTGTCTTCGGTGCCGAAACGCACCATCAGGCGGCGAAGCATTTCCGCCTCGAGTTCCGGGTCCGGTTCGCGCGGCTGCCATCTCGTCTGGTCCTTGCCTTCGGACACATAGATTTCGTACATGCCGCGATGGCTGATGTAGATTTCGGTCGTTCCCGGTTCGCTGCCGGGTTCCAGGCGAGTACGGAATTTATCGCGCTCGGCGGTCGAATACAGCGAATCGATCACTTTCCCAAGCCAGTTGCGCAGAAAATCGTCGCCGATCTTGGCGCGATTCTCAGCCCAGTCGGTTTCCATCACGCCCGCCTCAGGCAATTCCAGCTTTATCAAGAACCCCGTTTCCTGCCAGAAATCCTTGACCTGTCCCCAAAGCTTGTCGGGTGTTTCGTTGATCACCAGCCAGCGCTGATTGCCCGAGCGTTCGACGCGCACCTTGTCCACCTTGGGCAAAATCGCGCTGTTTTGTTGGGTGGCGGCCTGTGCGCGCTCACCGGAATACGAAGAGAACGTTGCCGCCCCCTTGCCGCCCGCATCCGGCACCAGGAATCGATCGTCACGCGTCGGTGAAGTAAGGTCCGGAGGCACCTCCAACGTCGGAGCCTTGACGGTCGAAGCCGACTTGTAATCAATTTTCTTGGGCTCGAGACTCAGGCTGCTACAGCCCGCACTCAACCCGATCATGACCGCTACCGACGACCAAAGCGCCAGCCGCAAAACAACAACTCTCATCGACACCTCTGGAACCCGAAAATTACGCCAACAACCCGGCTTGGCGCATGGCGCCGCGGACCCGTTCATGGCATTCCGCGGAAAGAGGGGTTAGCGGCAGGCGAATTCCGCCTTCCATCAGCCCCATTTGCTGACAGGCCCACTTCACCGGAATCGGGTTGGCTTCGCAGAACAGGTGCCTGCTCAGCGCACTCAAGCGGAAATTGAGTTCGCGCGCCTTCGCCAAATTGCCGCTGATCGCTGCCGAACACATCTCGTGCATCATGCGCGGAGCCACGTTGGCCACGACCGAGATATTGGCCTTGCCGCCCAGCATCAGCAGGGCGCAGGCCGTGCCGTCATCGCCGCTGAAGACAGAAAACCCCTCCGGAGCGCGGTTGATGAGTTCCGCACCACGCTCCATGTTTCCGGTCGCGTCCTTGATGCCCACGATGTTCGGAATCTGCGCCAGACGCAGGGTCGTTTCATTGCCCAAGTCTGCAACCGTGCGGCCCGGAACGTTGTAAAGGATAACCGGGATATCGACGGCTTCCGCGATTGCCTTGAAATGGCGATACAGACCTTCCTGGGTCGGCTTGTTGTAGTAGGGGACGACAGAGAGTGCAGCATCGGCGCCAACCTTCTTGGCAAACTCCGTCATCTCGATGGCTTCCGACGTGGAGTTGGCCCCTGTTCCGGCAATGACCGGAATCCGACCGGCGGCCTGATCGACCACAACACGAATCAGTTCCTGGTGTTCCTCGACGTCAACCGTCGGCGACTCGCCCGTCGTTCCCACGACCACGATGGCGTCCGTCCCTTCCTGCACGTGGAAATCAACCAGTTTGCGCAGGCACGGCAGATCGAGACTTCCATCCTCGTGCATCGGGGTGACAATCGCAACAATGGATCCAGTAATCGTGTTCATGGGTTAGGCACCATAAAAAAAGTGGGGTAATTTTAACCGAAGGCAAGCGGACCGAACACGAAAAACGCGACAAGACGAATTCCGCTGACACAAGGCAGGAAATTTCCTGCCCATGGTCAGCCCTTATGAAACAGTCCGCAGACGCAAGCTTGGTCAGGCGTAGCTGAAGAACCCGCGCCCCGTCTTGCGGCCGAGGAATCCCGCCTCGACCATCTCCACCAGCAAGGGTGCAGGACGGTATTTCGGATCCTTGAAACCCTCAAACAAGACCTGCATGATCGCCAGCTCCACATCCAGGCCGATCAGGTCGCACAAGGCCAACGGCCCTATCGGGTGGTTGGCGCCAAGCTTCATGGCCTCGTCGATTTCCGCCGGCGTCGCCAACCCTTCTGCCAGGGCAAAAATGGCCTCATTGATCATCGGACAAAGCATCCGGTTAACCACGAAGCCAGGGCTGTTCCTGACCTTCACCGGCGTCTTGCCGATCCGCTGCGCCACAGCTTCCGTCGCTGCATGTGTCCCGGCAGATGTCTGCAGGCCGCTGATGACTTCAACCAGCGCCATCATCGGAACGGGATTGAAGAAGTGCATTCCGATCACCTGCGCCGGACGCCGCGTCGCTGCTGCCAGCTTGGTAATGGAGATGGACGAGGTGTTGCTGGCGATAATCGCGTCCGGCCGGGCGATTTCATCCAGTTGCCTGAATATCTTGAGCTTGAGCGACTCGTTCTCCGTCGCTGCCTCTATCACCAGGTCGCAATCGGCAAGGATCGCAACGTCGCTGGCTATCGATATCCTGGCCAAAGCCTCCGTTTTCTGAACTTCCGTGAGCTTTTCCTTCTTGATCATGCGGTCCATGCTACCCGAGATCGTTGCCAGTCCCTTCTGCAGCGCGGTATCGGAGATATCGGACATCACCACCGGCAGCCCCGCCATGGCGAACGCCTGGGTGATTCCATTGCCCATGACTCCCGCGCCAACGACACCGATCTTCTGAATTGCCATGTTGCCTCCCTTGTTCTCAAAGATTGTCAAAAAGCCTGCCCGACTATGGTTCCGGATCCCCGGCATCGGTCTCTGCGGAACCTTCATCCCCCATCAGCCCTCCATCCGGAGATAGAATCGGTCACACCGGTCATGCCGTTCATTATCGACCACTCGGCGCCATAACGACACCACAATCATGTCACCCTCCTCTGAAAAAGCCGCCTCCCTCTCCGACGTCATTGCCGCCGCCAACGGCATTATCCTGGGCAAGGATACCCAGGTGCGCCTGGCACTGGCATGTCTGCTGGCGCGCGGCCATCTTCTGATCGAGGATCTTCCCGGCGTCGGCAAGACCACCCTGGCGCAGACGCTGGCGCGGCTCCTCGGCCTGCAGTTCTCGCGCATCCAGTTTACGAGCGACATGTTGCCGGCAGATGTCATCGGGCTGTCGATCTTCGACCGCGAACGCAGCGAATTCCGCTTCCTGCCTGGCGCCATCTTTTCACAGGTCCTGCTGGCCGACGAGATCAATCGCGCCACGCCGAAGACGCAAAGCGCGTTGCTCGAAGCCATGGAGGAACGGCAGGTCACGGTCGAAGGCGAAACCCGGCCCCTGCCCGAGCCGTTCTTCGTCATCGCCACGCAGAATCCCTCAACCCAGATCGGCACGTTCCCGTTGCCCGAATCGCAACTCGACCGCTTCCTCTTGCGCCTCGAACTCGGCTATCCGGACCGCGCCGCCGAACGCGCCCTGCTCGAGGGCGGCGGACGGCGAGACAAACTTCCGATGCTGGCCGCCAACCTGACGCCCGACCAGATCGCTCCTCTGCAGCAGGAGGCGAGCGAGACCCACGTTTCTCCCGCGCTGCTCGATTACGTCCAGACGCTGGTGGAAGCGACGCGCGCCAGTCCGCAATTCATCCACGGACTCAGTCCGCGCGCCGCGCTGGCCCTGCTCTCGGTTGCTCGCGCCTGGGCTTTCATCGGAGGACGCGGGATGGTCATGCCCGAGGACGTGCAGGCCGTGCTGCCGAGCGTTGCCTGCCACCGGCTGCAATTGGCCAACAGTACCGGCCATGCCCGCCCGGAAGACATCGCCAACCTGATCCGCTCCATACCGGTCATCTGATGAACCTGCAGGACGCGCTCGGACGGTGGCTGTTCCGCTTCGGGCGCGACGATCGGTTGCCGGTCGTCCTCACCCAGCGCCGCATCTTCATCCTGCCCACCCGGGCCGGACTGCTCTATGGCGTCGTGCTCTGCGTGATGCTGATCGGCGCCATCAACTACAACCTGAGTCTCGGCCACGCCCTCGTTTTTCTGCTCGCCGGACTGGGTCTGGTAGCGATGGTGCATACCTTTCGCAATCTGCTCGGCCTGCGGTTGATGCCCGGCCGCGCGGATCCCGTGTTTGCGGGAGAAGCGGCCTATTTCAGCTTGCACCTTGAGAACGCCCTGCCCCTGCCGCGACGCGCGCTCGAACTGGCGTTCGGGAAAAACGAAACGGCTTCTCTGGAAATTTCCGGCAGCCAACAGGTTTCCGTCTCGATCCCGTTCATGACGATGCACCGCGGCCGTCTCGATCCCGGCCGCATCACGCTGTCCTCGCGCTACCCGCTCGGTCTGTTCCGCGCCTGGAGCTACCCGCACCCGCCGCTTTCCTGCCTGGTTTATCCGAAGCCACTGGAAACCCCTCTACCGCGCTCCACGCCAAGCTGGAAATCGACGGGGTCGAGGGGCAACAGCGGACAAGAGGATTTTTCGGGCCTGCGCGAACGGCAAGCGAATGACTCCCCGCGCCACATCGCGTGGAAAGCCGTCGCTCGTGACATCGAGCACCGGCCCTTGCTGGTGAAGCAATTCGACGGAGGCGCGGCCGAAGAATTATGGCTCGACTGGACACAGACACCATCGGGCAGCGATACGGAAACGCGCCTGTCGCTGCTCGCCGGCTGGATCCTCATCGCCGAGCGCGAGCAACGCCGCTACGGATTGCGCCTGCCGGAGCGATCCATCGCCCCGAACCGCGGCGCGGCGCACCGCGATTCCTGCTTGGAGGCGCTGGCACTCCATGCCTGACCCGTTCCGGACATTTTTGCAGAAGCGCCGGATCCGCCCGCGGTCGCAGACCGCTCCGGTCGCCCTCGAACACGGAGCCATTCCATGGCTGCTGGCTGTCGCCGTGGCAACCACCCTGCCGCACACGGAGCACCTGCCGTGGTGGCTGTCGCTGTTCTCCGCGGCCCTGCTGCTCGGTCGCGGCTGGCTGTGGAAATCGAATTCCCGCCTCCCCGCGCGCTGGCTGCTGGCCCTGCTGGTCATCGTCGGGACACTGGGCATCGGCTGGCAGTACCGCACGCTATTCGGCCGCGATGCCGGCGTTGCCCTGCTGGTCTTCTTCATGGCCCTGAAACCCATGGAAATGCACGCGAGGCGCGATGGACTGGTAGTCATCATGCTTGGCTTCTTCCTGCTGCTGACGCACTATTTCCACTCGCAGAGCATTCCGACCGGCCTCTGGCTGCTGGCCGTCGCCACCTTGCTCACGGCCGCGCTCATCCGCCTGCACGGCGGGGCCCAGCCGGTTCGCGAGATTGTCCGCTACGCCGCGCTGCTGATCGCGCAGGCCGTGCCTTTCATGCTCGTATTCTTCCTGCTCTTCCCGCGCGTGCAAGGTCCGCTCTGGGGTTTGCCCCAGGATGCCCACGCCGGACTGACGGGGCTTTCCGACCGCATGTCTCCGGGGTCCCTGAACAGCCTGATCCAGTCCGGCGAAATCGCCTTCCGTGCCCAGTTCGCCACTCCGCTCCCGGATCGATCGAAGCTGTACTGGCGCGGTCCGGTATTCGACACCTATGACGGCCAAACCTGGCGGGCCAGCCCGCTGAGTACCGCGCGCTCGGCGAACAAGCCGGCCACCGTGGAAACCTCCGGGACAGCTTTCGCCGACTACACGATCACGCTGGAACCGCACAACCAGCGCTGGCTTCTGGCGCTCGAACTGCCCATCAGCCTGCCGGAAGGAAGCGCCCTGTGGCCGGCATTCGAAACACTGGCGCGTGAGCCGGTACGCTACAGGACGCGCTACGCCTTCCGTTCGGCGCTCGACCACGTTGCCAACCGAGAGGAATCTCCCCGCATGCTGCAACAGGCATTGCGGCTGCCGGCCGGCCTCAACCCGCGCACCCAGGAACTGGCCGGCGAGTGGCGCAATACGCTGAACGATCCGGAACAGATTTCCGCCGCCGCCTTGCGCTACTTCCGGGAAGAGAAATTCTTCTACACCTTGCAGCCGCCGCTGCTCGGGCAGCACGCCGTCGACGAATTTCTCTTCGGCACCCGGCGCGGTTTCTGCGAACACTACAGCAGCGCGTATGTCGTTCTGATGCGCGCCGCCGGCATTCCATCGCGTGTCGTCACCGGTTACCAAGGCGGAGAGACCAACCCAGTCGACGGATTCCTGACCGTACGCCAGTCCGATGCGCATGCCTGGGCGGAGATCTGGCTCGACGGCAAGGGCTGGGTACGTGTCGACCCGACTGCCGCGGTAGCCCCGTCGCGCATCGAGCGCGGAATCGGAGCGGCCTTGCCGGCCGGCGATCCCCTGCCGGCCCTGGTACGCATCAACACCGACTGGCTGCTTCAACTGCAACGGCTGCGTTATCGCTGGGAGGCCGTCAACAACGCCTGGAACCAGTGGATCCTCGGTTACAATCCGCAGCGCCAGCGCGAGGTGCTGTCGCGGCTGGGAATGGAAGACCCGGGTTGGCGCAGCATGGCTTCGGCGATGGCCATCTTCAGTGGGCTATGCTTGCTGCTGGTAACGATCTGGACACTCGCCCGGCGCACGCGGATTTCTCCCGAACAGCAGGCATGGCAACGTTTCTGCCGGGAACTGGAACGCTTCGGCATTCGGCGTGCGCCCTGGGAAGGTCCGTTCGACCTGGCCAAGCGTGTCGCCCGCGAACACCCGGATCTGGCACAGCTCGCGCGCGATGCCGCCGGCCACTTTGCCGACCTGCGCTATGGCATGGGACACCCCCGGCAATTGCTCGCATTGAAAGAATGCACGAGGCAGCTTGCCTCGCATCGGAGAATCAAGGTTTGAAGAACACTCTAGCCGCCGCGCTGTTCGGCATCGTATCCGCCGTTACCCCACTGCACGTCCACGCCGCAAAGGCCGCCAGGCCTCCTGTCTTCAGCGAATCGCCCGAGGTCAGGGAATTCATCCAGGACATGCATGTCCGGCACGGGTTCGACGTGGCTCACCTGACCCGGCAATTCGCCGCCATCCGCACCAACCCGGTCGTCCTGGCCGCCATCCGCCCGGCGGCGGTGCCCGAGTTGCAGCGCTCCTGGCAACGCTACCGCGCGCGCTTCCTGAACGAACGGCGGCTGACCCAAGGGCTGCGCTTCTGGCAGGAAAACCGCGACGAACTGATCCGCGCCGAAGCCATTTATGGCGTGCCGCAGGAGATCGTTGTGGCCATCATCGGCGTGGAAACCGAATACGGCCGCAACATGGGCAAATTCGCCGTGCTCGAAGCCTTGGCCACGCTGGCCTTCGACTATCCGCCGCGCGCGCCGTTCTTCCGCAACGAACTCGAACAGTTCCTGCTGATGGCGCGGGAGAATGGCATCAGCCCGCTCGAGTACAAGGGGTCGTATGCCGGCGCCATCGGCATCCCGCAATTCATGCCCAGCAGCCAGCGCAATTATGCCGTCGATTTCGACGGCGACGACCGCATCGACCTGCGCCGCAGCACGACCGACGCCATTGGCAGTGTTGCCCGCTTCCTGCACATGCACGGCTGGCAGCCGCAAGCGCCGGTAGCTGTTCCCGCCAACGTCGACGGCGACCCCTCCGCGCTGGTCGCCGCCGGCCTCAAACCGTCGCAATCGCTGCAGGAACTCAGGAGCCAGGGCGTCACGCCGCTCACGGCGGTTGAAACGCCCGCCGAGCGGCCGGCAGCGCTGATCGATCTAGTCTCGCCCGACCAGCCGACCGAATACTGGATCGGCTTCGAAAACTTCTACGTCATCACCCGCTACAACCGATCGAGTTTCTACGCCATGTCGGTATTCATGCTGGCCGAATCCCTGCGCGAGGCGCAGGGTTCTACGCCGTAATTACACACGTCCGGCAACGGGCTTGATGACTTCGGGATTGAGCGGCGTCAACGGCCGGTTTTCGATGAGATAGCCGATCAGGTTATCCGCCGCCAGGTTGGCCATGGACAGGCGGGTAGCCATCGTGGCACTGCCGATGTGCGGCGTCAGGACGACGTTGGGCACAGTCAGGAGATCCGGATGTATCCGGGGTTCTCCTTCATAGACATCCAGTCCGGCGGCAGCGATCCGTTTCTCGCGCAGGGCAACGGCCAGGGCAGCATCATCGACGATCCCGCCACGCGCGATATTGACCAGCGTTGCCGAAGCCTTCATGAGGGAGAGTTCCGCGGCGCCGATGGCGTGGTGCGCATCCGGCGAGTAAGGCAGCACTACCATCAGATGATCTGCCGCACGCAGCAACTCTTCCTTGCCGACGTATTGCGCGCCGCTTTCCTGTTCAAGTTCAGGGGCCAGACGACTGCGATTGTGATAGATCACCCGCATGCCGAAGCCATGTGCGGCGCGGCGGGCAATGGCTCTGCCGATGCGCCCCATGCCGAGGATTCCGAGGGTGGTGCCATGAACGTCGAACCCGGCGAACAGATCGTAGGTCCAGCGCGTCCACTGCCCCGACCGCAGGAAGCGCTCGGCTTCAGCAAGCCGGCGCGCGGTGGCCAGCAGCAGCGCAAAGCCGAGGTCGGCGGTCGTCTCCGTCAGCACGTCCGGGGCATTGGTGCCCAGCACACCAGCGGCGGTCATGGCCTCGAGATCGAAGTTGTTGTAACCGACGAACATGTTGGCGCAGATACGCAGTTCCGGGCATGCCGCCAGCAATCCGGCATCGATGCGTTCGGCCCCCATGGTCATCACACCCTGCTTGCCCTGAAGCTTGCCGATCAGTTGCTCACGCGTCCAGGCTTCGTCGGACTGGTTGTCTTCGACATCAAAACACTGCGCCAGCCGTCCCACAACTTCGGGAAAAATAGCGCGCGCGATCAGGATCTTCGGTTTCATGCCTGGCCAGCGTGCTTGGCTTCTTCCAGCTTCAGCAACTTGTATTCGATGGAATCCACAAGCGCGATCCAGCTCGCTTCGATGATGTCGGTCGACACCCCGACCGTTGTCCATACCGCATCGCCATCCGTGGATTGCAGCAGCACGCGCACCTTGGCCGCCGTGGCATCCCTGCCGTTGATGACACGCACCTTGTAATCGGTGAGGTGCACGTTGGCAAGCTCCGGATAGAAGGTATCGAGCGCCTTGCGCAGGGCGCTGTCCAACGCATGCACCGGGCCGTCACCCTCGGCGGCGGTAATCTCGTCAACACCTTCGACCTTGACCTTGATGATTGCCGACGAGCCATACTCGCCGTTGGTCGGCTGCTCGCCGATGATCTTGAAGTGCTCGAGTTCGAAAAACGGGCGGTACTTGCCAAGTTGCTTGCGAACGATCAGTTCGAACGTGCTTTCCGCGCCTTCGAATTGATATCCCTCGTGCTCCATCTCCTTGAGCCGCTTCATGATACGGTCGGTCACCTCGTCATCCTTGGTGATGTTCGGATCGACTTCCCAGATCTTGTCGAGGATCATGCGCCGGCCCGACACTTCGCTCATCAGGAAGCGGCGCTGGCCGCCGACCAGTTCGGGATTGATGTGTTCGAACGACTGTGACGCCTTGTTGACGCCGTCGATGTGCATGCCCCCCTTGTGGGCGAAAGCACTGTTGCCGATGAACGGCTCGCGTTCGTTGAGCGCGATGTTCGAGATCGCCGCGACGTGACGCGCGACATGCACGATGTTCCGGTATTGGTCGGCGGGCAGGCATTCGTAGTCGCGCTTCACGCCGAGATTGGCGATGATCGTCGACAGGTTGGCATTGCCGCAGCGCTCGCCGAACCCGAGATAGGTTCCCTGCACGTGGCGGGCTCCGTTCTCTACCGCGGCGATGCTGTTGGCCACGGCCATGCCGCAATCGTTGTGCGCGTGAATTCCCAGGGGAACCGTGAACAGCCCGGCCATTTTTCCGACGATCGCTCCCAGTTCGGACGGGAAGGTACCGCCATTCGTATCGCACAGGACCAGT
This sequence comes from Propionivibrio sp., assembly GCA_029975435.1. Classification (GTDB taxonomy): domain Bacteria; phylum Pseudomonadota; class Gammaproteobacteria; order Burkholderiales; family Rhodocyclaceae; genus Propionivibrio. Next base: position 30,704 of record JARKPC010000183.1, read on the forward strand.
GCGTCGGCACCACCTTCAGCCGCGGCCTGCAATGTCCTGACGGCATACTCCGGGTTGTTCTTGTATCCGTCGAAGAAATGCTCGGCGTCATAGATGACTTCCTTGCCTTGCGCCTTGAAGAACGCGAGGGTATCGCGAATCATCGCCAGGTTTTCGTCGAGAGTTGTGCGGATGATGTCCGTGACGTGAAAATCCCAGCTCTTGCCAAAAATGACGATGACCGGCGTATCGGCGAGCAGCAGGGACTGCACATTGCTGTCCTGCTCGACCTTGATGTCCCGCCGCCGCGTGCTGCCGAAGGCAGCCAGCCTGGCGTGCTTCAGGCGAATGGTTCTGGCCCGCGCGAAGAACTCGAGATCCTTCGGATTCGATCCGGGATTGCCGGCTTCGATATAGTCGATGCCGTGATCGTCCAGAACCTGGAGCAGTTTCAGCTTGTCCTCGACGGAGAAGGAAATTCCCTCGGCCTGGGCGCCGTCACGCAGCGACGAATCGAAAATCGCAACCTTCTTGCTCATCTTAAGCTTCCCTAATCGAAACCATGGTAACCCCGGGCACCCCCGGAATACGGGCAGTCGCCGGCCGCCTCGCGAACAAGCAGCCAAGGCAGCACTATATAACAACTCAGATGAGGTTTTCGCGCATGACGCCGCCGCGTTTGATGACCCGGCGCAGCTGGTCGAGCGCCTCGATCTGGATCTGCCGCACGCGCTCGCGGGTCAAGTTGAGTTCTGCTGCCACTTCCTCGAGCGTGCTGATCTCCGCTCCGCCCAGACCGTAACGCCGCTCCAGAACGCGGCGCTGCTTGTCCGTCAGTTGTTCGATCCACTGATTGACCAGATTCCCCACCTCGGAACACTGGAGTAATTCTTCCGGATCCAGCGCATTGTCGTCGGCAATGGCGTCGGCGATAGTGTGGTCCGGGTCGATTTCCAGCGGCGCATCGAGCGAGGCGATATGCTCGTTCAGAGTTATCGCCCGGCGCACGTCGTCGACCGAACGGTCGATCAGATGGGCAATCTGTTCCAGCCGCGTTTCCTTGCCGTTGGCCAGCTCCAGATGGCGAAAGGCGCGCAGGATCAGATTGATTTCCTTGACCACATGAACGGGCAAACGGATTGTCCGCGACTGGTTCATGATCGCACGCTCGATGCTCTGGCGAATCCACCAGGTGGCATAGGTCGAAAAGCGGAACCCGCGTTCCGGATCGAATTTCTCGATGGCGTGGATCAGGCCGAGATTTCCTTCCTCGATCAGATCCAGCAGAGGAATGCCGCGATTGAGATAGTGCTTGGCAATGTTCACCACCAGGCGCAGGTTATGCTCAATCATCTTCTGACGGGCGACGAAGTCGCCGGCGCGCGCGCGACACGCCCAAGAATACTCTTCTGCCGGTGTAAACAACGGCTTGGCACCTATCTCGTTGAGATAATGCTGGGTGACGTCGTTGAGCAGTTCGACTTCCGGCGGCGGAACAGCCGCTTCCTCAACGGTTTCGGGATCGGCGAGAAAGTCCTCTTCGGAGGCGGCCTCCTCGGGCGTCTCGTCTTCCATGAGATCCGATTCCTGGTCAGTATTTCCGTCCATTGTCAGCGCGGCGGCAGATGTTTCAGTGGATCGACCGGTTTGCCCTGGCGGCGAACCTCGAAATGCAGCTTGACCTGATCGGCGTCCGTATTACCCATCTCTGCAATCTTCTGGCCTTTGGTCACCGACTGCCCTTCCTTGACCAGAATATTCTGATTGTGTGCGTATGCCGACAGATAAGTAGCATTGTGCTTGATGATCACCAGTTTCCCATATCCGCGCAAACCCGTACCGCTATAGACCACCTTGCCGTCGCCCGCAGCAATGACCGCATCGCCGGCCTTGCCCGCAATATCGATGCCCTTGCTGCCGTTCTCGCTGAACGTGCCGACAATTTTGCCGTTGGCCGGCCAGATCCACGGGACTTCGTCCCCCGCCGAGGCCGCTTCCGCCGGCTTTTCCTCGGGTTTGGGTTCCGGCTTGGCCGCAACCACCGGAGCTTCTGCCGGCTTGGGTTGGCCCTGGTTCTGCGCCATGGCCAACGCCTGATCCGAATAAGGTTCCTTGCCGGCCTTCGGCTCGCGCTTCAGCGCTTCGGTATTGGTGCCAGCGGATCGCCGTTCGACAGGCTGTGCATCGCCGATCGGCCGTGCGACCACGACATCGGAAGTCACCGGAGCGGTGACCGCGACATCGGACGAAGGCGCATCGGACTTCGCCTTGACCTTGAGCACACGCCCAACCGACAGTTGATTGGGATTCTCGATGCGGTTCATCGCGATCAATTCACGATAATCCATGCCGTGTTCGCGCGCGATGCTGTAGACCGTATCCCCCGCCTTGACAGTATAGGTATTGGCCGCGGGGACCGCGGCGACCGGAGCAGCCGTTCGCTGCCCTCCCCTTTCGACTACCGGAGCCGGAGATTTGCTGGCGCAACCGGCCAACACGGAAAGGGAAACCAGCAAGCAGACACGGCCAACAACGGCCAATATTCGATTATTAGTCATTCGAGTCCTGAGAGTAACGGAACGAAACGGACACCATCAAGACGGGTTTCGACGTAAGCTTCCGCACGCCGCTCGATCAGCACCAGATACTGATCGGCCGATCCCAAGGGCAAAAGCATTCTGCCACCAAGCGCCAACTGCTGCAAAAGTGCCGGGGGTACGGCCGGCGCCGCTGCCGCGACGATGATGGTGTCAAATGGTGCCGCTTCTGGAATGCCGAACTGCCCATCGGCATACTTGAGGCGCACGCGAAACTGCTTGATGGCGCGCAGATTGAGCTTGGCTCGCGCCAGCAGCGGTTCAATGCGTTCAACGGCATAGACTTCATGCGTCAATTGCGCCAGGACGGCGGCCTGATAACCGCACCCGGCGCCGATCTCCAGGGTCTTGCCAAGTCCGGCACGCCCCTGGCGCAATACTTCGATCATGCGCGCCACGACATACGGTTGCGAGATCGTCTGAGAAAACCCGAGCGGCAACGCCGTATCTTCGTAGGCACGCGATGCCAGCGCTTCTTCGACGAACAGGTGCCGCGGAACGGCAGCCATGGCCGCCAGCACCTGCTCGTCGCGTATGCCCTGCTCGCGCAGCCGCTCGATCATGCGCTTTCGCGTGCGCTGCGAGGTCATGCCGAGACCGGTCACGCTGCGCGTCATCGTTTCAGCCATTCGCGAACCAGGGGAAGTTGCGCATTGTGCGTCAGGTCGATCTGCAGCGGAGTTATGGATACCTGGCGATTATGCACCGCGTAAAAATCCGTCCCTTCGCCCGCGTCCTGCGCTTCGCCGGCCGCACCGACCCAATACACAGTCTCGTGCCGAGGCGTTACGGTACGCACCACCGACTCGGCCTTGTGCCTTTTTCCCAGGCGGGTAACGACCGTTCCGAGCAAGGCATCATAGGGAACATCGGGCACATTGACATTGAGCAGCACCGGCTCCCTCGTCGGCCGCCGCTGGATCATTTGCACCACCTCCAACGCAATGCGCGCCGCCGTCTCGAAATGCGCCCCCACCTTGCTGCACAGGGACACGGCGACGGAGGGCACTCCCAGCAGGAATCCCTCGGTCGCTGCGGCGACCGTCCCCGAGTAGATCGTGTCGTCGCCCATGTTGGCACCGTTATTGATCCCGGAAACCACCATGTCGGGGGTCTCATCGAGCATCCCGGTCACCGCCAGATGCACGCAATCCGTCGGAGTGCCGTTCACGTAATAGAAACCGTTGGCCGACTGCTTCAGGGAAAGCGGACGATCCAGCGTCAGCGAATTACTGGCACCACTGCGATCGCGCTCGGGAGCCACCACCGTGATGTCGGCAACGGCCGACAGGGCACGCGCCAGATGTTCGATGCCCGGAGAAAAATAACCGTCGTCGTTGCTCAGTAGAATGCGCATGTCAGCCCAATAGTGCGTAAAGAAAAAACCGGCCGGATGCCGGTTTTCGGAGACATTTTCAGCGAAAGAACGCCTCCATGCGTGCTCCGGAAATTATACGGGGATTCCGAAACGCCGGGAAAACGCGATATCAAAAACACGGGCAACGAAGCGCAAACGCCTTGCGGTAACGTGCTCCCAAAAGCAATCAGGGAGCGAGAAAAAATGATCCGCCTTCTCCGTCGTTTCTGGCCGGTGACGCTGCGCATGCAACTGATGCTGATTCTGCTGCCGGTTGTCGGCCTGCCGATCATCGCCACCGGTTACGTCCTCAAGATTCGCGGCCACGAAGCGTTCGTCGAGGAAAAGCGCGAGCATCTGCAGGGAATCAACGCGCTCATGGCGCGGCATCTGGACACTCGCGGGGGATACGACGGACTGATGCGGGACTATACGGGAGCAGATGACGACCGCAGGGAGAAGATCGCCTACCTGAACAGACAGTTGCGCACGTTCAGCGACCAGGTGGCCGAGGCGTTTCCCGGAGTCGGGGTCGGCTATTTCCATCTCGATCTGAACGCCATCGTCACCTACGGCCCGAGCGACCAGTACGACAAGACAGTCGGCATGACCATCCCGCCGGAACACCCGGGCTGGAAGGTCATGGCCGCCGGCGCACCGATGACCGTGAGCGGCGGCCAGGTGCGCGGCAACATCATGAACGCGATGCTGCCGATCAAGGAACAAGACCGGGTCGTCGGTTACATCTGGGCCAATGAATTCCTCGACGCCATCGAGCGGCAGGCCGGGGCCATGCGTTTTGCCGTTCAAACGATGACCCTGGTGGGATTCGGCCTATCACTGGTGGTGGTATTTTTCGTCGTTGCGCAGTTGACGAACAACATGGAAAGGATAAAGAGAGGGCTGATGCGCCTGCGCTTCGACCTCGGCAGCCCGATTCCGCCGATCAAGGGGGAGATCGGAGAAATCGTCGACGCCATCAACGGCCTCGCGCAGACCCTGCTCGAAACCCGGTCGATGCACAACAACATCCTCGACAGCCTGGCCGACGCCGTCATCACCGTCGACTCGAAGAACATGGTGACCTATATCAATCCGGCAGGTTGCGAACTGTTCCGCTGCGAACCGCTGGACGTCGTCGGCAACCCTTACCCCACCCTGTTCCGTCCTGACGTCAATTTTTCCAGCCCCATCGTGGATACCCTGCAAACCGGGCGGGAACATCACGGCATCGAAGTCGACTACCCGCTGCCGCATCGCACCCCACGCGTGATCGCCAGTACCAGCCTGTTGTTCGACGGCCGCGGGCAAAAACTCGGCGTCGTCGCCGTCATCCGCGACATCAGCGAACAGTTCCTGTTGCGCAAGCAAGTGGCGCAAGCGGAACGGCTTGCCGCCATCGGCGAAATGGCCGCCGGCATCGCCCACGAACTGCGCACCCCGCTGACGTCGATCCGCGGCTTCGTGCAATATCTGCAAGGATCGTCGGATCCGAAGGAATGGCAGGAATACGGGGGCATCATCATCCGCGAAGTCGACGGACTGAACCGCATCGTTTCCGAATTGCTCGACCTGGTGCGCCCGCAACCGCTGCACCCAATGCCGACCGACCTGAACCAGTTGGTTCGGGAAACGATGCTGCTGGCCCGGGACGACGCCAGCGATCCGCGCATCGCCTTCGTTCTGGAACTCGAGGACAACCTGCCCCGCATCGAGGTCGACCGCGGGCAGATCAAGCAGGTCCTGCTCAATATCATCGTCAATGGCATCCAGGCCATTACCGGAACCGGCGAGATCCACGTCCGCACCCACGCGAAATCAGCGGAGGAAGTCAGCCTGAGCATCGCTGACAACGGATGCGGCATCCCAGAGAACATCCGGGAGCGGATTTTCGATCCTTTTTTCTCGACCAAGCCAACCGGAACGGGTCTGGGCATGGCAATTGCAAGACGCATCGTCGACAGCCACCAAGGAACGATCGAAATAGACAGCTCGGAGGGAAGCGGGACAACTGTCACGCTGCTCTTCCCTGCTCTGAAGGAAACCTGAAAGCGATGAAATCCGACTACCAGATACTGATCGTCGACGACGACGAAAGCATCCGCCGCATGCTGGCGGCCGTCCTTGAGCGCGAGGGATACCCGACGGTGACGGCCAAGGACGGGGAGGAAGGACTTGCCGTATTCCGCAGCGCCTCGCCGGACATCGTGTTGATGGACATCCGCATGCCGGGCATCTCCGGCATAGAGGCCATGAGCGCCATGCTGCAGCATCGCCCCGGCGCGGCGGTCATCCTGATGACGGCCTACGCGGACCTGGATACGGCGGTCAGGGCCATCAAGAACGGAGTCTTCGATTTCGTCATCAAACCCTTCGACCTTGCCGAGATCGGCCTGCTGGTCAACCGCGCCTACCAGATCCGGGAAATGCGCCGGGAGATCGGCCTGTTGCAGCACGAACTGTCGGAAACCTACCGCCTCGACCGCTTCATCACCAACGACCCGGCCATGCGCCAGCTGTGTCATTCAGTCGAACGCATCGCGCAGCGCAACGCCTCCGTCGTCATCCACGGGGAGAGCGGCGTCGGCAAGGAACTGCTGGCGGCCTCGCTGCACTACAACAGTCCGCGCGCGGCACGTCCGTTCGTCAAGGTCAATTGCGGGGCGATCCCGGAAGGGCTGCTGGAAAGCGAATTCTTCGGCCACGAGAAGGGATCTTTCACCGGCGCTCTCGCCCGCCGCACCGGGCGGTTCGAGCATGCCGACGGAGGCACGCTGTTTCTCGATGAAATCGGAGAGTTGCCGCTTGCCCTCCAGGTCAAGCTGTTGCGCGTCATCCAGGACCGCGAATTCGAACGTGTCGGTGGCGACAAGACGCTGCATGTCGACGTGCGCCTGGTCGCCGCGACCAATCGCAACCTGGAGGAAATGGTGGCCGCAGGAACCTTCCGCCAGGATCTGTATTACCGATTGAACGTCGTCAATCTTTCGATTCCTCCCTTGCGCCAGCGGCCGTCCGACATCCCGCTGCTGGCCGCGCACTTCCTGCGCAAGTTCACGGCCGAGCACGGGCGGGAGATTGACGGCTTCGACGACCACGCGCTGGCCATTCTGCAGCGCTACAGCTGGCCGGGCAACGTACGCGAGCTGTCCAATGCCGTCGAGCGCGCCGTCGTCATGAGTTCCGGGCAACGAATCTTCGCCGAAGACCTGCCGCTGCCGATCGTGGAAGCCTGCCGCCTGACTCCTGCCGCGCCACGGCCACCGAAGCAGCTCAAGGAACTGGTGCGCAACTTTGAATCGGAAATCATCGCCCAGGCGCTGGAACGCAACCAGGGCAACCGATCGCGCACGGCCAACGAACTGGGGATCAGCAGACGCGCCCTGCTCTACAAACTGCATGAACTCGATCTTGATGCAGGAGAGTGCGCAGATTCTGTCGCGAGCTGTGAATGAAATTGCGCAGCTGTTAGCTGCATGATTGCTCGGCGTAACTCATAGCGAACACTTAACCCGCTGATAGTTGGTGGCTTTTCCCGCAGGCACGCATCCTGCGTTAGCTCCGATGCTTTTCAACCAGTCATTCGGAGTTACAACATGAGCCAAACCAGCAAGCAAATAAGCTATGCCGCGTTGAGGCCGCGTCTCAGGGACGGAATGAGTATCCTGTTCGGCGGCTTCCTGGGCGTAGGGACGCCGGAAGGCATTGTCGGTGAAATTCTCGACTCGGGGGTCAGGGACCTGACCATCATCGGCAACGACACCGGCACACCGGAGGTCGGCATCGGCGTCCTCGTGGCCAACAAACGCGTCAGAAAGGTCATTTCCTCGCACATCGGCACCAACGCGGAAACCGGCCGCCAGATGATCGCCGGCGAACTCGACGTCGAACTCGGTCCCCAGGGAACGCTTGCCGAGCGCATTCGGTGCGGAGGTTCCGGCCTGGGCGGGGTGCTGACTCCGACCGGCGTCGGCACCATCGTCGAGGAAGGCAAGACCAAGCTGAACTTCGACGGCATCGATTACCTCGTCGAGCGCCCCATCCGCGCCGACATGGCCATCCTCAAGGCACACTGCGCCGACGGCAAGGGCAACCTGGTCTACCAGCGCGCCGCCCGCAACTTCAACCCGATCATGGCGCTCGCTGCCGATTTCGTGGTTGCCGAAACCGATGCGATCGTCCCGACAGGAGACATCGATCCGGATCTCGTGATGACTCCGGGCGTGCTGGTCCACGCCCTCATTCTTGCCGGGGAGCAATGACATGGATGCCAAGAATCTCATCGCATTCCGCGTGGCCCAGGAAATGAAGGACGGCGACGTGGTCAACCTCGGCATCGGCCTGCCGACCCTGGTTCCCGACTACCTGCCGGAAGACGTGCACATCACGTTGCAGTCGGAGAACGGTTTCCTCGGTCTCGGACCGCTCAACGGAAAGACCCTGCCGAACCTGGTCAACGCCGGCGGCAAGCCGTGCGGCATGGTGCCGGGCACGGCCTTCTTCGACAGCGCCATGTCGTTCTGCATCATCCGCGGCGGTCACGTCGACGTGACGGTGCTCGGCGGCCTGCAGGTCGACCAGGAAGGAAATCTCGCCAACTGGATGGTGCCGGGCAAGATGGTGCCGGGCATGGGCGGGGCCATGGACCTCGTCACCGGAGCGAAAAACGTGATCGTGGCCATGGAGCACGCAACCAAGGAAGGCGGGGCAAAGATCCTCAAGCGATGCACCCTCCCCCTGACCGCAGCGAAGAAGGTGAGCGCAATCATCACCGAACTCGGTGTCTTCCGCTTCATCGACGGAAAGCTGGTCCTCACCGAAATCGCCCCCGGCGTCACGCTCGATGAGATCCGCGCCAAGACCGAGGCCGAGTTCGTCGTCAGTCCGGAGTGCTGCGAAATGGAGACACCCAGGGAAGCGCAGCCTGTGTAGCCACAAACCGGAGGTCATCCGGCCAACCCGCATCAGACGTAATCAGACGTATTCCGAGTCATTTTTCCAATTCATATCCCCGAGGGAGGGGTCAAGGAGCGAAAACATGCGTCAGGAAATATCGATCAATCAAGACACCACGCCAGAAGACGAAACCAACGACCAGAGCTTCATGGCGCGGCTGGGAGCAAGGCTCGCAGATTGGAGCGAAAAGTGGTTCCCGGATGCCTACGTGTTCGCCGCCATCGCGGTTGTCGTCGTGTGCGGCGCCGCGTTGGCCATGGGCCGCACGCCAACACAGGTATCCATCGATTTCGGCAAGTCCTTCTGGAACCTGATCCCGTTCACGATGCAGATGGCCTTTGTCGTCATCGGCGGATATATCGTGGCCGTATCGGCCCCGGTACGACGGATCATCAACGTGCTCGCCGCTTTTCCCAAGGACCCGAAGATGGCGGTGGCCTACGTCGGCTTCATGGCGATGGTGGCGTCCCTGCTGAGTTGGGGATTCAGCATGATTTTCGCCGGGATCCTGATGCGCGAAATCAGCAAGCGCGTGAAGGGAGTCGACTACCGGGCCATGGGTGCCGCCGGATACCTGGGCCTCGGCAGCGTCTGGGCACTCGGACTGTCGTCCTCGGCCGCTTTGCTGATGGCCACCAAGGGCTCCATTCCGGGCGGACTGCTCAAGATCAGCGGCACCATTCCGTTGAGCGCAACGCTGTTCACCTGGCAGAACCTGGTAATGATCGTCGTGCTGGTCGTGCTGTCCGTCTGGATCTGCTACGCCTCGACGCCGAGCGCCGACAAGGCGAAGACCGCCGAGATGGCCGGCATCGTGTACCAGGACAGCAAGGAAGACATCGGATCGCCGCAAACACCGGGCGAGAAACTCGAATTCAATCCCTTGCTGACGCTCGTCCTGGTCGCACTCGGTCTCGTCTACCTGTACGACGTCTTCAGCACCAAGGGCGGACTGGCCGCGCTGGATCTGAACACCTATAACTTCATGTTCCTGATTGCCGGCATGCTGCTGCACTGGAGTCCGCGATCCTTCCTGCGCGCAGCGGCGAAAGCCGTCCCGATGACCGGCGGCGTGCTGCTGCAATTCCCGTTGTACGCCGGGATCTTCGGTGTGCTGATGGGCTCCGGCCTGAACGAAGTGCTGGCCAAGTTCTTCGTCTCCATCTCGACTCAGGAGACGCTGCCGCTCGTGGGCGGCATCTACTCGGCCATCCTCGGGCTGTTCCTGCCGTCCGGCGGCGGCAAATGGGTCGTCGAAGCGCCCTACCTGCTCGAAGCGGCGAACCAGTTGCACGTCAACCTGGCATGGATGGTTCAGGTCTACAATGCCGCCGAAGCGCTGCCCAACTTTATCAACCCGTTCTGGATGCTCCCGCTGATGGGTCTGACCGGAGTCAAGGCCCGCGACCTGGCCGGATACTCGACGCTGCAACTGATTTTCCACGCGCCGGTCGTTCTCATCATGCTGTGGTTGCTCGGGCTGACAATGCCCTACGTTCCGCCGATTCTTGGGTAGAGACCACAAGCCCTCGCAGGCATTTCCGCGAGTTGCCCGCTTCGGCGGGCAACTCGACATTCAGCAATAGCCCTTTCAAGGAGTCGTCATGACAAAGGAAGTATTCGCACTGAGCGCAGCCCGTTCGGCCATCGGTGCATTTGGAGGTTCGTTGAGCAGTCTCGCCCCGGAAGATCTGGGCGCAACGGTTGCCCGCGAGGCTTTCGTGCGGGCCGGGGTCGATCCCTCACAGGCATCCTACGCCGTCGTAGGCAACGTCATACCCTGCGGCAAGAATTTCCCGTACGTCCCGCGCCTGCTAACCGTGCGTGCCGGCATGTCGATGGATTCGACCGTCATGGCCTGCAACCGCTTGTGCGGGTCGGCCATGCAGGCCATCATCAGCGTCGCACAGAACATCGTGCTCGGTGATGCCGATATCGGTCTGGCCGGTGGCGTCGAAGTCATGTCGGGTGGCGGCTATCTTTCGCCGGCCATGCGTTCCGGCGCCCGCATGGGCGACACCCAGATGGTCGACATGATGGTCGCTGCCCTGACCGACCCGTTCGGCGCCGGACACATGGGCATGACCGCCGAGAACCAGGCGGTCAAATGGTCGATCAGTCGAGCCGAACAGGACGCGTTCGCACTGGAATCGCAACAGCGGGCCGCGCTGGCCATTGCCGAGGGGCGTTTCAGGTCGCAGATCGTTCCCGTTACCCTGCAAACCCGCAAGGGCGACGTAATCTTCGATACCGACGAACATCCCAAGACCACCAGCCTGGAATCGCTGGCCAAGATGAAGCCTGCATTCAAGAAAGAAGGCGGCACCGTGACCGCCGGCAACGCCTCGGGCATCAACGACGGTGCGGCTTTTGTCGTCCTCGCCGACGTCGCCGCGGCGAAGGCTGCCGCACCGATCGCTCGCCTGGTGGCCTACGCGGTAGCCGGCGTCGAAGCCAGCATCATGGGCGACGGCCCCATCCCGGCGACACAACTGGCCTTGAAGCGCGCCGGGCTGTCGCTCGACCAGATCGACGTCATCGAGGCCAACGAAGCCTTTGCCGCACAGGCCCTCGCGGTCGGCAAGGGACTGGGGCTCGATCCCGTGAAGACCAATCCGAACGGCGGCGCCATCGCCCTCGGACATCCAGTCGGAGCGACTGGCGCCGTCATCGTGACCAAGCTGTTGCACGAGATGCTGCGCGTCAAGGCACGCTACGGCCTGGCCACGATGTGCATCGGCGGCGGACAGGGTATTACGACGATCTGGGAACGCTGCTAACGCCTGCCCGGCTCTACAAAGCACAAACGGCCTCCATCAGGAGGCCGTTTTGTTGTGCGGGTGCTGGGGGTCGGGTCAGCGGATGACTCGAGCGCCCTTGCCCTTCATCGCCGCTTCGACTTCCTCGACGCGCACCATCGAGGTGTCCCCCGGCGTGGTCATGG
>JARKPC010000214.1 GCA_029975435.1 Propionivibrio sp.
GACGGCGCTCAAATCTGCCAGCGTGCGGCAGAACCGGGAGGCGACGCCCGCCGACGCCCTGCGGATCGAGGCCGTGAACGATGGCGTCGGGGGGGACCGGCTCTCCGTTTCCATCGAGGAGGGCTCCCTTGACCCGGCCAACCATTTCAACCTGGTGGTTCGGCATAAAGGCGATGTGGTCGAGGTATTCAAGGATCTGAGCATGGACGAGACGCTGCCGAATCATGTGGAGCTGGCAATCAACGACCGTTCGGATTTCATCCTGGTCCAGGATATGGCAGCAGCGTCGGGAACGCCCAGCGACCGTCCGGCATTGGGCGTGTTCACGCTCACCGGCGGCGACAACGGGCTGACCGACCTGGCCGATGCCGATTTCATCGGCGATCCCTCGCAGCATACCGGCCTCTATGGCTTTGACGAGATCGACGCCCTGAACCTGCTGCTGGTTCCCGGCGTCACCACAGTGCCGGTGATCAACGCCGGAATCGCCTATGCCGAAGGGCGCAAGGACCTGCTGTTCATGGCCGACACGCCCATGCATTTGGAGCCGCTCGAAGCGGTCGACTTCCGCAAGGGACAAGGGATGTACAGCCACGCGGCCTTCAACTCCTCCTACGCGGCGCTCTATTACCCCTGGCTGGAGATCAGCGATCCGGTGAACTCGCGCAAGAAGCTGGTGCCGCCCTGCGGCGCGGTGGCGGGCTGCATCGCCCGCAGCGACCAGAAGACCAACGTCTGGAACGCGCCCGCCGGTATCGACCGTGGCCGCATCTTCAATACGCTCTCCCTGGCCTACAAGACCAGCCGAGGCGAACGCGATGTGCTCTATCCGGAGGGGGTCAACGTGATTGCCGTGTTCCCCGACACCGGCATTAACATCTGGGGGCAGAAGACGCTGCAGAGCCAGCCCTCGGCCGTGGACCGCATCAACGTCCGCCGTTTGATGATGTTCATGGAGGAAGCCATCTCGGAATCCTCCCGCTTCGTGGTGTTCGAACCGAACCATCCCCAGACCTGGCGTGCCCTCGGCCGCCTGATCAACCCCTTCCTGCAGGACATCAAGGACAAGGGCGGCCTCTACGACTTCGCCTTCCAGTGCGACGAGGAGACCAATACCCCGGCGGTCATCGACCGCAACGAAATGGTGGCCCGCGTGTTCGTCAAGCCGACCAAGACGGCGGA
>JARKPC010000218.1 GCA_029975435.1 Propionivibrio sp.
AACGGCGTATGATTATCCCACCGCATTGTTGGTGGACAAGTCGGAGATCGAAGTAATCCTGGTGGGTGATTCGCTCGGCATGGTGGTGCTCGGCTATGATGGCACGGTGCCGGTGACGATGGATGAGATGGTGCACCACATCAAGCCGGTGGTGCGTGGCGCGCGCAACACGCTGATTGTCGGCGATATGCCGTTCATGTCCTACAATGTCAGTCTGGAAAAGGCGATGGAGAACGCCGGCCGGCTGATGAAGGAAGGCGGCGCCGACTGTGTCAAACTGGAAGGCGGCCTGGCGATGGTTCCGGTGGTCAAGGCGCTGGTTGACGGCGGGATTCCGGTGATGGCCCATATCGGTCTGACGCCGCAGACCGCTTCGCAGCTGGGCGGGTTCAAGGTGCAGGGCAAAGATGAGGCCGCGGCCCAGCGGATGCTGACCGAAGCGATGAAACTGGAGGAGGCAGGCGCGTTCTCGATCGTGCTGGAGGCGATCCCGGCGCCGCTGGCCAAGCTGATCACGCAAAAGGTGGGAATTCCCACCATCGGCATCGGAGCCGGCGTGGACTGCGACGGGCAGGTGCTGGTGTTGCACGACATGATCGGCTTGTTCGACCGGTTCGTGCCGAAGTTCGTCAAGAAGTACGCCAATGTCAGCGAGGACATCCTGTCGGCGCTCAATTCTTATGCCGACGAGGTGGCGTCCGGCAGCTTTCCGGCCGCCGAGCACAGCTTCACGATGAAGGACGAAGTGTTGAAACGGCTGTATTAGCGAAAGGTTACTTTAATCTCAAATTCATAAGGAAAAACAGAATAACTCGATTTCTGTCGATTATCGTCTTGATTCGCAGCGACTTGCAACTGATTTTGCCGGTCGACCAGAAAAGCTCCATCCATCGCTTCTGGTCTCAAATCAACATCCTTGTTGATTTGACCAGGCAAAACTGCGTTGCTTCGCCGGTGAATACTACGACGCTAATCCAAGGCGATCTCTGTTATTTCAGTGTTTTCTTAACATATTACAGGAGGCTTTTTCGATGAAGATTGCCGTGATTGGCGCAGGCGCGATGGGCAGCCTGTTCGGCGCTTATCTGGCCAAAGCCGGCGAAGCGGTGACGCTGGTGGATATCTGGCAGGAACATGTCGCGGCGATTCGCAGCCAGGGATTGCTGCTCAGCGAGGAAGCCGGCGATGAAGTTGTGCGGCTGGACGTGGTGCTGGGAACCGGCGGATTGGTGGCGGTCGACCTGGTGATCCTGTTTGTCAAGGCGGCCGCAACGCGAGTGGCGGCGGTTGATGCAGCGGCGCTGCTGCGGCCGGGCGGCCGGGTGCTGACGCTGCAGAACGGGCTGGGCAATGCGGAAGTGATCGCCGAAATCGTCGGCGCGGAGCGCGTGTTGGCCGGGACCACGGCGCAAGGGGCGACCTTGCTGGGGCCAGGCCGCGTTCGCCACGGCGGCAGGGGCGAAACTCATATCGGCAGGCTGTCCGGTGAGGTGGACGGGCTTTGCGCACAAGTGGCCGCAATGCTTTCTAACGCCGGTCTGCCGACCGTAGTCGAGCCGGATGTGCGCTCGCTCATCTGGGGCAAGCTGGTCATCAATACTGGCATCAATGCGCTGACTGCGCTGTTGCGGTTGCGTAACGGCCAGCTGGCCGAACTGGCCGAGACCCGGCAACTTTTGGCGCTGGCGGTGGAGGAAGCGGTGCAGGTGGCAGGAGCGGCCGGCGTTGCGTTGCCCTATGAGAACCCGCTGGGCAAGGTGCTGGCGGTGGCGGCCGCGACCGGGCAGAACCAGTCTTCGATGCTGCAGGATGTCCTACGCGGCTCGCCGACGGAAATCGCCGTGATCAACGGGGCGATCGTGCGGGAAGGGGAGCGGCTGGGGGTGGCGACGCCGGTGAACCGGACGCTGACCTTGCTGGTGCAGGCGCTGGAGAAAAACTTGCTCCCTAGCTGACGGTTCGGCATAAAAATAGTACAATAAGCAGGGAACCACGTCGGAAAAGGGGGAGGACTGTCATGAAACGGACGAGTTTTATCGGCTTGCTGCGGATGGCACGCTTGCTGGCCGCCGGTTGCGGCGGCGACAAAAAGGCCGGCGAGCCTGGAAAAGCCGAGTATAAGGCGCAATTGAAGCTGGCGACGCTGACGCCGGCCAGCCATACCTACAACCAGGCCGCCAACAAGTTTGCCGAGCTGGTCAAACAGCGTTCGCAGGGGCGGATCGAAGTCAGGGTCTACCCGGACGGCCAGCTGGGCAAAGGCGAGCGGGAGTTGCTGGAAGCGATCCAGCAGGGCACGCTGGACATCTATGTCGGTTCGACCGCGCCGCTCAGCGGCTTCAGCCCCGCGATGGGGATTTTGGACATCCCTTTCCTGTTTCGCGATTATGCGCACGCCGACAAGGTGCTGGACGGTCTGATCGGGCTTGCGTTGCTGAAGGAGCTGGACAAGGCGAACCTGAAAGGGCTGGCGTTCTGGGAAAACGGGTTCCGCAACCTGACCAATTCCAAACTGGCGGTAAAAACGCCGGCGGATGCCAAGGGCCTGAAAATCCGCACCCAGGAGAACAAGATCCATCTGACCGCCTGGAAAGCGGCCGGCGTCAACCCGGTGCCGATGGCCTGGGGCGAAGTCTATGGCGCGTTGCAGCAAAAGACGATCGACGGCCAGGAAAACCCGGTGGCGGTGATTCACTCCGCCAAACTGAACGAAGTGCAAAAATACCTGTCGATGACGCAGCATGTCTATTCACCGGCGGTGTTGATCGTCAGCGCGAAAAAATGGCAGACCATCCCGCAAGCGGACCAGGAGATGCTGCTGAAGACGGCGCTGGAGGTCGCGCAGTTCGAGCGCAAACTGGGGCGTGACGCCGAGGAGAAGCAGGTGGCCGAATTGACCGTCCGCGGCATGACCGTGACGAAAGATGTGGACAAGGCTGCATGGCAAAAAGCGATGCAACCGGCGTTCGATGAATTCTCCAAGCAGTTCG
>JARKPC010000228.1 GCA_029975435.1 Propionivibrio sp.
GTCCCTTCCGGGGAAGCGTCCGCGCCGGCCGATCGCCGCGTCCCTGCGGTAGCACAAATCGAAAATACCTTCAATTGATCCTGTAAATGGAATGTTTGGTTTTTTGCGCTTGACCGGCCCCGGCGACGCTCTGAATGCGACTTTAGGCTAGTATCGCGTCGATCCGGCATTTATCGACATTCCAAGTGTCCCCCGGATGGCAGATTTCGATTGACTCATTCTCAAGAAATGGAATATTAGGTCCATAATTTTCCAATATCGGTTTCTGAATTCCGTCATGTGGGTTGGTTGAGGAGCCGCTCCCATGCGCGAGAGAACTCCCCAGGAGGAGGGGATCCGACAGGCATCCGGTGGGTCGGACACCAAGTAGCGGAGGAGCTTGAGATGAAAAAAGTGTTGTTGGCCACCCTGATGGGCATGATGATGGCGTCGGCCTCCCAGGCCACCACCATCGGCGTATCGATGGCCCTGTTCGACGACAACTTCCTGACGGTGCTGCGCAACGGCATGATCGCCTACGCCAAGTCGCTCGACGACGTGCAGCTCCAGATCGAGGATGCGCAGAACGACGTCTCCAAGCAGCAGAACCAGATCCAGAACTTCATCGCGTCGAAGGTCGACGCCATCATCGTCAACCCGGTCGACACCGACGCCACCACCGCCATGTCGGAGTTGGCCGCCGCCGCCGGCATTCCGCTGGTCTACGTCAACCGCATGCCGGTGAACGTCGACAACCTGCCGCCCAAGCAGGCCTTCGTCGCCTCCGACGAGCGTGAGTCGGGCACGCTCGAGACCCAGGAGATCTGCAAGCTGCTCGGCGGCAAGGGCAAGGCCGTCGTCATGATGGGCGAATTGTCCAACCAGGCCGCCCGCCAGCGCACGCAGGACATCGAGGACGTGCTGAAGACACCCGAGTGCTCCGGCATCGAGGTGGTCGAGAAGCAGACCGCCAACTGGGCGCGCGTCCAGGGCTCCGACCTGATGGCCAACTGGCTGTCGGCCGGCGTGCAGTTCGACGCCGTCATCTCCAACAACGACGAAATGGCTATCGGCGCCATCCAAGCCATGAAGGCCGCCGGCATGGACATGAAGAACGTGGTCGTCGGCGGCGTCGACGCCAC